>NZ_SJUS01000010.1:0-84655 GCF_004337085.1 Exiguobacterium sp. SH5S13
TGGCATCATCGGGATCGCCTCCAGGATGTGTAGTTATAGCCAGTTTAGTCCGAAACGGCAAGGACGTACAGCGTCGCCCCGAGGGCACGCCGACTCCCGGGGGAACAGCGGGCAAGGCGAGACCCAGCAGCGACATCGTCGCGATGCGGCTCGCTGACCGCCCCCAGGAAAGCGGCGTGCCGGACAGGGCGGCTCGAAGGGCAATGAAAGCAGATGAGCGTCATCCCATCCGGGACGACGCTCATCTGCTTAAAATCATTTGAAGTTTTTCAGTGCCCTCCCACGTGGGGACGAGTTTTTTTATAGTTCAAACGACTTCCCAGTGTCCGGGATGAACAGGATCGACTCCCCCGTCTCCGTTTCAAATACATACGCGACAGTTGAAACGAACGGATTCCATTCGTCCCCGTTCGTTCGCACACTTTCCGTATAAGTGACGCTCCCGTGCGTTGTGGACAATTCTTGTTCCGCGGCAGCGACCGAGTAAGTCGGAATCGAAAGTACGGTCGTAGTGCCGACTAAAAACACACTCACAAATGCGGACCATACTTTACGTCTCGGATACGTGAGCTTCACTAAAATCAATATCGAAATCATCCAACCGATCGGCACACCAAATGTCGCCGCACCCCCGTACCAAGCGTCATTCACGTAAAGTAACGCAACCGCCACTATCAAACCGATTGTCCACCACAACTTCATCCCAATCACCTCACTCATATTATCTCAAAAAATAATAATTCTTCAATCGAAATGAACGCATTTAAAAACCGCTCGGCAACGCACGAGCGGTTTCAACAAATCAATTATGCAACAACGGACACGTTCCGCAACATGAGGAACGATCACGATTTTGTTTCACGTACGCCAAGCAACAATGTTTGCGCACATAATAGCTCTCAGTTCCATTATCGATTAGCTTGAACGTCATATTCAACGGATTTGCGCTTTTCACTCCGTCATCGATCAGCGTATGCAGGTTCTGACGATATTCGTCTGCATGTTCAGGCTCTGATTGCTCCATCTGTAAATCGATTTGAAATAGATTATGTGAAATCAGGCTATACATGTGAGACAATTTTGCTTTTGTTTCGTCTGAAACTTTTGTTAGCAAAGGAGTAAGGTGACTGGTAAGCCAGCGAACCCAGGCTTCGTTCGTGTCGTGTCCGTCTTGAGACGAAAACACGTCATATTTATGAATAACAAATTCCATACAACCATCCTCGATGCACCGAATCCCGCCGCTATTAAGACGTGGAATTACTAGACAATCGAATCGGTTGAATGCGTCGAGTAACCCCATGAACAAAACCGAATAGCGTTTGGCAAACAGTGTCCCTGCCACGACCGGATGACAGTTTTCCATTTGCTGTTGTTGATGCCGTAGAAGGGAAGAGACCACACTTGCATCCGTCAGCAACTCATCGTAAGAAAAGTCTAGTGATGACGTCGAATCGATCACAATTCCATATTCGTCTTTTAAATAGCGATGCATTTCATCAGTCATCATGACTCCTCCTTTCTGTGCGGCTTATTTCAGTAGATGTCCTTCAAGTTGATCCATGATCAAATTTCGTCCTTTAGGTCCCCAGGCCATGTATACCCAATAGTCGTCAGGATGAACTTGATTTTTTTGAACGGCCGGGACGGATTGCCAAAGGTTACTGTTTTTAATCTCTTCCATGTGAGCTTTCCCGTTATTGTCGACTTGGAAAAATAAATGGTCAGCGTCAATTTCAGGCACTTTTTCGAAAGATAATTCACTCGATCCACCATCCGCTGGTACCATGTTCGCGGCATTTAATTTCAGATTCTCATACATCAACGTGTTCAACGGATGATCTGTTTTCGCATAAATGTTAAGACCTCGATCTTTCGGGCGCACGCGAAGGAATGCAACTTTTTCATCCCCTAGTTCAGTTTCAAATTGCGCAGATAACTCTTCCGCACGATCATTTGTCTGTTGGATGATATTTTCCGCTTCTGTTTCTTTACCGAACACTTCTGCTACTTTCAAAAAGTTCGTCTCCCACTCTTTCGGGTCCACGTCTCCCTCTTCCGAACCAATCAATATGGTCGGCGCAATCGCGTTCAATTGGTCATAAGATTCTTTCAACCAGACATCCCCGATGATAACGTCTGGTTCTGTCGCCATAATCGCTTCAAAATTCCCTTGATATGGGTCACCGACACGCTGGGCATCTTTCAAATCTTCTTGTAGATAAGGCAAGACCCCATCGCCAATTTGCTCAAAACCATTCGTGACACCGACCGGCGTAATGCCGAGTGACAACAAATAATCTTCCCATCCAGGGACAAGAACGACTACCTTCTCAACATCTGATGAAAGTTCTGTCGTCCCTCCGGCATGTTCAATCGTTCGTTTTTCAGTCGTCGCTGTTTTCGTCTCAGTCTCTGACTGGGCACATCCAACACCGATCACTAAAAGGAGTGCCGCCATTGTGGCAAGCCATAAATGTTTCATATCTCATCCTGCTTTCTGTTTATATTTTTTTAGCGAGCAAATGTAAAAAGTAAGGGGCTCCGATGATTGCGATAACAATTCCCGCCGGTATCTCACTAGGCTGTAAAATAAGGCGTCCGATTGTGTCAGCTGTCAAAACGAGCAGTGCTCCCACTAGACCTGAAATCGGAATAACATACCGATGCTTTGTCCCGATCAGTTGCTTCGTCAAGTGAGGTGCGATCAAACCGACAAAGCTAATGCCGCCACCGACGGCCACACAAGCGCTAGCAACCGCTACCGCAATCCAGCTCAACCACAGCCGGGTCTGTTCCACTTTCACCCCTAAGCCGACAGCCATGTCTTCTTTAAACGTCAACACATCTAAATAGCGGCTGCGGTACATTAAGAGCCCTCCACCGATCAAGAGCCAAGGGAGCAGTGAAGCAACTTTTTCCCAAGAAGCACCCCAAATACTGCCGGCCAACCAAAGTTTTGTGAATTGGTACTGAAAAGGATTCAACGCAAGTGTCAATACGATCATTAACGCACTCATTCCAGACGCCACACCGATTCCAACTAGAATTAACCGAATCGGCGGTGTTCCTTCGTTCCGATTGTAAGCTAACACATAAATGATGAAGGCGGTTAGCACCCCACCGATTAGCGCGACCACCGGTAAGCTGACCGCTTGAATCCACTCGTTTGAAGTGGTCGGCAACAAAGTGACGAATAATACGACGAATAGCCCTGCCCCGCCATTGATGCCTAATATACCTGGTTCAGCTAAGCTGTTTCGCATCGTCGCTTGTAAAGTAGCCCCTGAAATAGCAAGTCCGAAGCCGATGAATGAAGCCAAGAAAATTCGCGGCAACCTCAAATCGAACAAGATCATTGTCTGTTGACTTGTCCCTTGACCGAAGAGGGTGTCTAACACTTCTTGTGGAGTAAGGGATATGAACCCTGAATTGATGCTATACAGTGCGACCATCCACCAACTCACAATGAGCATACCGGTCCAAGCAATATATGGCTTTCTCATAGTTCACGCCTCGCTTTTCTCGCGATGTGTAGGAAGAACGGGACCCCAATCAAAGCTAAAATTGCACCCACTGGGATTTCATAAGGTGGATTGATGGTTCGGGCCAACAGGTCAGAGATAAGCAATAACAAAGCACCGTATATAGCCGAACAAGGAATGATGTATCGATAGTCAACTCCGACAATCCCGCGAACCATATGAGGAACTACTAAACCGATAAAGCCGATTGGACCGACCATCGAGACCGAGGCACCGGCTAACAGTAGGACGACTAACGCTAGTATAAATTTCGATTTCTTAACATCTTCTCCTAAACCAATCGCCACATCTTCACCAAGACTTAACGTCGTAACTTTGCGACTGAATAGAATCGCAAACATCAACATGGCGACAATCCATGGTGCCACGACTTTTAATTGTTCGAACGAAACACCGATGAGTCCTCCGGCATACCAAAATGCCACATCTTGCGACACTTTAAAATAGATGGTGACTGCTTCACTTAAAGCAAAAAATAAGGCCGAGACTGCCGAACCAGCCAACACGAGACGCAGTGCGGTAACTTGACCGTATAAGCTCGTCACACCGAACGTTAAACCCATACTTATTACAGCTCCGATGAACGTAATAAACATTAACAGCGTAAACGAGATGTTCGGGAAAAATACGAATGAAATCGCCAATGCGAATGCAGCGCCTGCGTTAATCCCAAGAATACCCGGATCCGCTAAGCTATTTCGTGTCACTCCTTGCATGATGGCTCCAGCTACGGCAAAGGATGCTCCAACGAGTATAGCCGCAAACACTCTTGGCAAACGCAAATCCCAAATCACAACGTGTTGGGCATTAGATGAATCATAATGAAAAATGGCGTCTTGAATAGCAGAGATAGGGATTGTGGCTGCCCCGACTGTAATTGAGTAACTTGACACAATCACGATTGAACATAAGCCAAAAAGTATCCAATACGTAAATTTAATTAAATTTGATTTTGCTTGAATGAGTCGCACGTCAATTCCTTTCCGCTTCTTTTCATAGATAATGATAATCATTATCAACATAAGTATTATTCTTTACCTGCCTCAATCAGTCAAGGCTATTTTGTATAAAAATAGTTTTTAATACAGTTCAAACGTTTCATTCCCCGGGAAAGTGGAATAGCGGACAAGAGAACGGATTTTGAATGAGGAGGCATTTTATGAACATTCCGACCATCAAACTACACGACGGTTACGAGATTCCGGCTATCGGACTCGGCACTGTCTTCTTACGAGGTGAGGCCGGTGTCGACGCCATCACTAGCGCGATCCGTAACGGTTATCGTCTCATCGACTCAGCGATTCGCTACGATAACGAAGGCGCGCTCGGGGAAGCAGTCCGGCAGTCCGGCATCCCGCGTGAGCAGTTATTTTTGACGTCGAAACTGCGTGGTCAATATTTCGATTATGATGAGGCCCTCAATATGATTCAAGAGTCGCTCTACCGGGCCAACCTCGACTATTGGGACTTATTTTTACTCCACTGGCCGAACCCGAAGCAAGATAAATACGTCGAGGCATGGCGCGCGCTCATCCAAGCGAAAAAGAACGGATGGATCCGCTCGATCGGCGCCTCGAACTTCATGCCTGAGCATCTCGATCGCTTGATCGAAGAGACGGGTGAGACACCGGTCATCAACCAAATCGAGCTCCATCCCTACTTCTCCCAAGTCGAGCAACGTCAAGCCGACAAAGAGCGAGATATCGTCACTGAGGCGTGGAGTCCGCTCAGCCGGGCCCGGACAGTCATTCATGACGAGACAATCACCGAGCTCGCCAACCAAAAAGGTAAGACCGTGTCGCAGGTCATCCTGCGTTGGCACATCCAGCTTGGCGTCATCCCGCTCCCGCGTTCGTCGAGCGAGCTACACCAACAAGAAAATCTCGACGTCTTCAACTTCGAGTTGACCGAGGACGAGATGGAGACCATCAATGCGTTGACGAAACCGGATGGCCGCATCGACAACCAAGACCCGAGAGAGTATGAAGAGTTTTAACAAAACAGGATTGAGCGTGCGCTCAATCCTGTTTTTCTATATATTCGAACTAAACCACTCAAAGGAGAATCTTATGCTATCACAACAACGAAAAAACATGATTGTCATCCTGAAACGAGAGGTAGTTCCTTATTTACGGTCGCATCAATTCAAAGGCTCGTTTCCTCACTTTCGGCGCGTTCAATCAGACCAAATGGATTTAGTCACCTTTCAATTCAATCGTCATGGTGGCTCGTTCACTGTCGTGTTGGCTCAAGCTCCAGCCACTGTTTTTCTGACACCTTGGGGAGAACAAATCAGCCCACAAAAAATGACCGCCCACGATGTCGACGTCGACGCGCGACGAAGACTAGGCAGTCATTCTCCATATGAAGACGGTATTTGGTTCTCTTACGAATCAGCTCAGTTGGAACAAGACTATATACGCGTGGCGCAACAAGTCATTGATTCATTTGAACAACACATTTCACTTTGAGCGCAAAATTAATTAAAACGCCGGGATCGCCGTTTCGTCGTAATTCTCTTCTAAGAACGCACGGACTTCGTCGCTCGTGAGCGCTTCACCGAGTTTCTGGATCGCTTCATCGTCCTTGTTGTCTTCACGGGCGATGAGCGTGATGGCGAAGTCGTTCTCGACCCCTTCCGTCAAGAGCGCGTCGCTCTTCGGTGTAAGGTTGAGCGGTGCCGCGTACGCCGGCGTCATGAGGACCGCGTCGACGTCGTCATAGGCACGCGCGAGCATGAGAAGGTCGACTTCTTCAAACTTAAGGTTTTTCGGGTTGTCCGTGATGTCCGCTTGCGTGTAGTACGAACCGGTCTTCTCCCCAAGTTTGATCACGTCGTGCTGCGCGAGCAGCGAAAGTGAGCGGTCGATGTTCGAGACGTCGTTCGCGATCGCGATCGTCGCGCCTTCTGGGATGTCGTCGATGTTGTCGTACTCTTTCGAGTAGACGCCGTAGTTGGCGAAATAGATCGGTTCAATCGGAACGAGGTTGGCGTCATTGCTGCGGTTGAACTCTTCCATATACGGGACGTGCTGGAAGAAGTTCGCATCGACTTCTTTCGCCGCGAGCGCCGTGTTCGGTTGCACGTTGTCGCCGAGGACGACGATTTCGAGTTCGATGTTGTCTTCCGCGAGCTGGTCTTTCGCGATCTCGAGCATGTCGGTCATCGGCGGGATGAGCGAGGCGACTTTGAGCGTCTGCGGCTCGTTCGTCGGTGCTTCCGTCGTTGTTTCGTTGTCAGTTCCACACGCCGCGAGGACGAGTGTGAGTGAGGCGAAGAGTGCCATTAATTTTTTCATTGATTTTCCTTCTTTCTGTAGGTGATTAGCGTTTATCGATGACCCGGGCCACCGTCGTACCGGTGAACTGAATCAGCTGGACGAAGACGAGCATGATGAAGATCATATACAGCATAAGCTCCGTCTTGAACTGTTGATAGCCGTAGCGGATGGCGAAGTCGCCGATGCCGCCGCCCCCGACCACCCCCATGATGGTCGAGTACGAGATGAAGCTGATGATCGACGTCGTCAGCCCGAGGACGAGTCCGGACCGGGCCTCGACGTATAAGAATTTGAAGATGACGTCTTTGATCGACGCCCCCATCGATACGGCCGCCTCGACGACGCCGCGCGGGACGTCTAGGAGCGACTGTTCGACGAGACGAGAGTAGTGGGCGATGGCGATGATCGCGAGTGGCACGGTCGCTGCCGCCGTCCCAAGCGCCGTTCCGATGATGAGCCGCGTAAATGGAATCAAAAACACGACGAGGAGCAGGAACGGGAACGAGCGGACGATGTTGACGACCAAGTTGAGCACCGAGAAGACGGCCCGATTCTCGAGCAACTGCCCTTTCCGAGACAAGTAGAGCCACGTTCCGAGCGGTAAGCCGACGAGGACGGCGGCGAGGATCGAGACGCCGACCATGATGAACGTCTCACCGATCGAGCGCCAAATCTCGGTCTGATATTGAACGAGCACGTCAGGCATTCGGCTCACCCGCCTTTCGCAACTCGTTGACGAACCAAGCCGGATTATTGTCGATTTCCGGGACACCACGCGGGACGAGATCGAGCGTCTCATACACCGATCCATCCGCCATGACGGTCACGCGGTCACACACTTGCTTGATGACGTCCATCTCGTGGGTGACGATGACGATCGTGACACCGAGCGCCTCGTTGATCGACTTCAGCACGCCGAGGATTTCGGCCGTCGTGTTCGGGTCGAGCGACGAAGTCGGCTCGTCACACAACAAGACGTGCGGTTCGTTCGCGAGCGCCCGGGCGATGGCGACGCGTTGCTTTTGCCCGCCGCTCAGCTGGGCCGGGTACTTGTCCTTAAACGACTCGAGTCCGACAAAGCGGAGGCATTCGAGCACCCGTTCCTCGTGCTTCGCCTGCGGTCGTCGTGCCAGTTTAAGCGGGGCGACCACGTTGTCATATACCGTCTTGTTGCCGACGAGGTTGAACTGTTGAAAGATCATCCCGATGACGTGTCGCTGTTCGCGGAGTTGCCGGCTCGATAGACTCGTCAGTTCGTTCCCATCGACCGTGACCGTCCCTGCGTCCGGCGTCTCGAGCAAGTTCATCAGGCGCAGCAGCGTCGACTTGCCGGCACCGCTCGCACCGATGATGCCATACATCTCGCCTCGTTCAATCTGGAGCGAGACGTCACGGACCGCCTCGTCACGACCAAACTGTTTGCTTACATTCGTTAACGTGATCATAGACCGTCCCCTTTCTTTCATACTGAAAAAGTGGATGATAACCGTTCTTCATTTTAGCGAACTAAAGAGCAATTGTCAGTTGAGGCGGCTCATCAAAATGGTTCGGTTTGAGCTTGAAGTACGTTTTACTTCACTTTAAGCCTTCTAGACACTTATAATAAAATTAATAAATACCACAGGGGGTATGTGAATGACTACCGAAATACTATTGACCTTCGCTGTCTTGGCGCTAGCGATCATCTTATTCGTCACTGATAAACTCCGGACCGACCTCGTCGCCGTCTTGATCATGGTCATCTTGCCATGGACCGGTGTCATCACGGCTAATGAGGCATTTTCTGGATTCGCGTCAAACGCTGTCATTTCTGTCATCGGGGTTATGTTGATCGGTTACGGTATCGAACGTTCCGGCATCATGGCCGTCGTCGCAGAATTTATCACGAAACGAGTCGGGGTCAAAGAGAAGAACGTCATGGCAACGACATCGACAACCGTAGGACTCATCTCGGCGTTCATGCAAAACATCGGCGCGGCCGCCTTATTCTTACCAGCCTTAAAGCGGATCAGTAAAAATGCCAACATCCCGGCTTCCAAGCTGATCATGCCGATGGGGTTCGCCGCCATTCTCGGGGGCACACTGACGATGGTCGCTTCGGGTCCGCTCATCATCTTGAACGACTTGTTGACCGAGTCCGGGTTTGACGCTTTAAACTTGTTCGCTGTCACACCAATCGGTCTCGTTTTGCTCGCGACCGGCATCCTCTACTTCTACTTCGCGGGCGGCCTCGTCTTGCCGAAAGCGTCGGGGGAAACGCAGACGACGAGCGCTTCTTTCATGGAAGAAACACACCATTTGACGACCGACATCCATGAGCTAGACGTCAACGCTCGCCTTGCCGGACAAACGATTGAACAACTCGACATTTGGTCGACGTATGGGATCAACATTCTCGCACTTCGTGAAGGTGGGAGCCACGTCTATGGCCCTTGGCGCAAGACACACCTCGCCATCGGGCAGACGCTCGCCATCCTCGGAACGGACGAGGCGATCAGTCGCTTCGCGGCCGATTATGAACTGACCGTCAAACCTGAACTCGAATACTTCGCCTCGCTTGAAAATGAAGATGAGAGCGGATTCGCTGAGATCATCATCCCGCCGACGTCGCCGTTCATCGGGAAGACGCTCCGCGATATTGGCTTCAGAAAAAATTTCCGACTTGAGCCGCTTGCCATCGTCGGAAGCGACGGTACGCAGACAAAACTGGAAAACGTCCCGTTCGAAGCCGGCATGCAACTCGTCGTCTACGGCAGCTGGAAAGATTTGATCAATTTGCGGAACGGTCGCGAAGTCGCGATTTTAAGCGATGTGAAAGCACCCGAACTCGCACCACAGCAAAACAAGAAAAAACCAGCCTTGTTTTCAATCATCGTCGCCCTCGGTCTCGTCTTTCTCGGTTTTCCACTGTCGCTCAGCTTCTTTACGGGAGCCCTGCTGATGATTTTACTCGGTGTCATCCCGAAAGATGAGATTTACCCAGCCATTGACTGGAAGACCGTGTTCTTACTAGCCGGGCTCATCCCGCTCGGTATAGCCTTTGAAAAGAGTGGCGCTGCCGCTTATACGGCGGACGCCATCGTCAATCTCGTTGGCGGGTGGAGCACGCTCGCAATTCTATTCATCATCGGGATCATCACGATGTTCTTCTCACTCTTCATGTCAAACGTGGCAGCGACCGTCTTGCTCGTCCCGCTCGTTCTGATGATGGCCGATACGTTCAACATCGATCCGATCGGTCTCGCGCTACTTGTCGCGGTATCGGCTTCGAACTCGTTCATTTTACCGACCCATCAAGTCAACGCCTTCATCATGGGACCGGGTGGTTACCGCAACGCGGACTATATGAAGGCCGGAGGAGTCATGAGCCTCCTCTTCCTTGTTGTCTCGGTTATGATGATTTATGTGCTATATATGTAACGTTCGAAAAGGCAGAAAGCGCGATCGCGCTTTCTGCCTTTTGTGCACTCAAATCGGGTGACGCTTGAAATGGTCGGCGATATGAGACCGCATCGCGTCACGGTTCTCAGCGAAGATACGATGTCGGTGTCCGTTTCCGCCTGACGGATGCGGAAACCCGCTCACGACACGTTCTGGTGCGACGAGTCCTCGAGCGACGAGCGTCTCGACGGCCCGACGCACGTTGACACCCATCGGTAAAATGAGCGCATCTTCGAGGACGGCCATCTCGTCGGCGAAACTTCCCTCGACGTATGAACGGAACAGCTCCGTTCTTAACATGTCCGGACTCGAACCGTTATAGTTCTTGCCTTTGTAGAAGACCGGATAAGGCAACACAGCGGTGTTCTGCACGAGATGGTTCGCCTCACCGAACAAGTCGAGCGTCGATTCGATCTGGAGATGGTGATGCAAGTCCAAGTCGTCGAGCATCGTCACCAAGTTCTTCCGAATCGGCCCTGAGAAGCTGCCGCGCTGTTTGACGGCCTGGAGCGCTGCTTCATCCGAGGCGTCAGCCAAGTCGCGGATCGCCTCGAACGACTGTCGCATTTGATAGAGACCCGGCGTGATGCCAGCAATGACGATTTTAGCATTCGGATTGATGTATTCGAACGGGGCATAATAAATGGTCAATTGCTTCTTCGGGTCTTCCTCGAGAAGGAACATCTCGCTCTTCAACGTCGTTTCGTCCATATCAGGAAGCTCAATGATTTTCTGTTTATAGGCTTGAAACAGGTCGGTGCGTGTCGGCACGATTCATCCCCCTTTCGTGTTCTGTCTCATACTGTTTCCCGAAATCTATATGTGAAAAAAGTTCATGAAAGCGACAAGATTCCGCCGTTAGTTAAGCGTTTTCATTCCCTTTTTTATGCTATTCTTTTCTTATCAGTTTGGTAATTACATATCTTTAATTACCTATAATTAGGATGGGGAGCGTGGGATAAAGTGAAAGCAGTCGTAGTCAATTCATCTAACAAAGCGAATATCGAAGTGGTTGAAAAGGAGTTGCGCCCACTAAATTCTGGAGAGGCGCTTGTCGACGTCGAGTATTGTGGCGTATGTCACACGGACCTACACGTTGCCGCGGGAGATTTCGGTGATGTCCAAGGCCGCGTACTCGGACACGAAGGCATCGGGATCGTTTCAAAAATTGCTGACGACGTAACGAGTTTGAAAGTCGGAGACCGCGTCAGTATCGCCTGGATGTATCATGCCTGCGGGCGTTGTGAGTACTGTACGACCGGACGCGAAACGTTCTGCCGCCACGTACAAAACGCTGGATATAGCGTTGATGGCGGGATGGCCGAGCAAAGTATCGTAATGGCCGATTTCACTGTCAAAGTACCAGACGGACTCGATCCGGCACAAGCTTCGAGTATCACGTGTGCCGGTGTCACGACGTATAAAGCCATTAAAGTGGCTGACGTGAAGCCAGGTCAAATCGTTGTTATCTATGGATGCGGTGGTCTTGGTAACCTGGCAATTCAGTACGCCAAACACGTGTTCAATGCGTACGTCGTCGCAGTCGACATCAATGATGACAAACTCAAACTCGCTAAAGACAGTGGCGCCGATATGATCATCAATCCAGTGACAGAGGGCGCTGCGGACAAAATCATCCAAGAGCAACTCGGGGGCGCACATGCTGCGGTCGTCACGGCCGTTTCAAAAGTAGCCTTCAACTCTGCGGTCGACGCTGTAAGAGCGTGTGGAAAAGTTGTCGCGGTCGGACTTCCGTCTGAAACAATGGATTTGAATATCCCACGTCTCGTCCTCGATGGCATCGAAGTCGTCGGATCACTCGTCGGTACACGTAAAGACTTAGAAGAGGCTTTCCAATTCGGGGCCGAAGGAAAGGTCGTACCGGTCGTCCAGAAACGTTGCCTCCACGAAGTCCAAGATATTTTCGAAGAGATGGAACAAGGTAAAATTCAAGGACGAATGGTCATCGATTTCAAAAATAAAGAATGCCAGTAAAAAAAACGAGGCCATTTGGTCTCGTTTTTTTACTAGCGTCTAAACCGGGTCATCGTATGACATGATCATCTGTTCAGTTGAAATTGAGATACTAGCGCATTGACGCGCCCTATCCGCTTTTGTATAGTTAGGAACGACAAAACAGAATAGGAGTGACCAATTTGACTCCATACGAACAACTTACGCCAACGCACCTTTTGGATCTGCTCGGTGAGCGCCACGATCAAATCCGACGCATTAGCGAACGGGCATGGAACGAACAACATGATATTTACATCTCCAACTCGGAATGGTACATCCTCGCCCGCATCTACCGAAAGAATCCGACCATCTCCGAAGTGACACGGAACGTCCATGTGTCACGCCAGGCGATCCATAAACTGATCAAGAACTTGAAGACAAAAGAGCTCGTCACGGTGACCGACCACCCGACGAGCCGAAAAGACAAATGCATTCAGCTGACCGACCTCGGTATCCGCTGTTATGAACAAAACGAGGCGCTAAAAGCCGATCTCGAACAAAAAATTGCCACGACACTTGGCGACGATGCGTTTAATCAATTGCAGACGTTGCTCCAAACCGACTGGAAACTCTGATCTCTTCTCATCATAAGAAGAGGTTTTTTCCGTCTGTGCGGCCTTCAATGTCAACCGGGTTGACAATTTACATCAATTACCTCTATAATGGATATTAGGAAGAGGTGATCGATTTGTTCAAAATTGATGATTTAATCATCTATTCGACCCACGGAGTTTGTCGCATTGACGAAATTTCCGATATGACGGTCGCAGGTGAGACGAAGTCGTACTATACGCTCCATCCAATCAACAACGCGCAGAAGCTACAGATCAGTATTCCGGTCGATAGTGACAAAGTCATGATGTTGACACTCTTGGAAGCTAAAGAAGCAAAAGAGATCCTCGAATCGTTCCGCTCTCCTGGTGTCGAATGGAATCCCCATCCGAATAACCGGAACCGCGAATTCTTGCATGTCGTTCATTCGGGCAACCGTCACGATATCGCTCAAGTCATCAACACGCTTGCTCGGAGACAAACCGAAGCAGTCTCGTTGAACAAAAAGTTATATGAACAGGATCGTAAGATTTTAGAAAACGCTAAAACGATTCTTGTGAAAGAACTTTCACTCGCGCTTCATTTGTCGGAAGAAGTCATCGATCAACAGATTGCCGCTTATTTGAGCGCTGAACCTGTTGCCGCCACTTGATTGGACCCTTCTATATGAAGAGGTCTTTTTTTATGTCAAAATTTAAAAGAAAAAGCGAGAATATTTTCGCATTCTCGCTTCAACTGATTCAATTGTGTACGACACCCTTTTCTTTCAAACCGAGCGCCATTGCCGTCGATTCGTGGATCGTCTTGAACAGCTCAGGATGGTCTGAGAGCGAGATGCCGTATGATGGCACCATCGCCTTGATTTTCGGTTCCCATTCCGGCAACTGCTCAGGGAAGCACTGCTCGAGCACTTTCAACATGACGTGGACGGCAGTCGACGCACCGGGTGATGCACCGAGGAGTGCCGCGACCGAACCGTCTTCCGCACTGACGACCTCTGTCCCGAATTGGAGCGTGCCTTTGCCTGCTGGCGTGTCTTTAATGACTTGCACTCGTTGACCGGCGACGACGATTTCCCAATCCTCGTTTTTTGCGGTCGGGATGAACTCACGGAGCTCGTCCATCCGCTTGTCGTGCGACAAGAGCACTTGCTCGATCAAATATTTCGTGAGCGGCATCTCTTTCGCCCCGGCCGCGAGCATCGTTACGACGTTGTACGGTTTGACCGATTGAATGAGGTCGAGGTTCGAGCCCGTCTTCAAGAACTTCGGCGTAAAGCCGGCGAACGGTCCGAACAAGAGCTCTTTCCGTCCATCGATGTAACGTGTATCAAGATGCGGCACCGACATCGGCGGCGCGCCGACTTTCGCCTTGCCGTATACTTTGGCGTGGTGCTGCTCGATGACGTCACGGTTTTTACAGACGAGGAACAATCCGCTCACCGGGAATCCGCCGATATGCTTCGACTCGGGGATACCCGTCTTTTGCAACAGCGCCAAGCTGCCGCCACCGCCGCCGATAAAGAGGAACGGCGCCGTATGCGTCTCGATCGTATTCGCCTCGATGTCCTTCACTTTCACTTCCCATAGCCCGTCTGGCAGCCGTGTCACGTCCTCGACGCTATGCTTGTAGTTGACCTCGACGTCATGATTTGTCAAATGGTCAAACAGCACCCGCGTGAGCGCACCAAAGTTGACGTCCGTCCCTGAGTCAATTTTCGTCGCGGCGATCGGCTCATCGATCGTGCGACCTTCCATGACGATCGGCATCCATTCGCGCAACTGCTCCGGATTGTCCGATAAGACCATGCCTTCGAACAACGGATTATTTGTTAGCGCTTCCAAACGTTTCTTCAAGAAGCGGATATCTTTCTCCCCTTGGACCATGCTCATATGTGGGATCGAGCGGATAAAGTCTTCCGGTTGTTGAATCAATCCTTTGTTCACCAAATGCGCCCAAAACTGGCGCGAGATTTGGAACTGCTCGTTGACGTTGATCGCTTTTGAGATGTCGAGCGTGCCGTCCGAATTCTCGGTCGTATAGTTCAACTCGCAGAGGGCGGCATGCCCCGTTCCTGCGTTATTCCACTCGTTCGAGCTCTCTTCCCCTGCGCTTGCGAGCTTCTCAAACACTTTGACTTCCCACTCTGGTATGAGCTCTTTAAAGAGCGACCCGAGCGTCGCGCTCATAATTCCCGCACCAATCAAAATGACGTCTGTTCTCTTTTGGACACTGCTCATGAAAACCCCATCCTTCTCCCCTGAATTTGTGTATGAAACGCCTCAGTAAATCCCCATTCGCCGATCGTTTCTTTGTAATCGTTATACTGATTATAACGCTTTTGTGATGAAAGATAAGGGTTAAGTACGGAAAACATCCGTGAAACTTTTTATCGGGTTTACACTTCGGAAATCGCCGACGTCACACTTTGTTTCGAATGGTATGATGAAGGCAACTAAACGAACAGAGCGAGGTCAGAAGTATGAAGAAAAAAGTAAAAGTTGTCGCAGCTGTAATCGAAAATGATCAGCAAGAGATTTTGTGCGCGCTTCGCTCAACCGATATGCTCATCTCAAATATGTGGGAGTTTCCTGGTGGGAAAGTCGAAGCCGGTGAAAAGCTACAAGAAGCACTTGAGCGAGAAATTCTTGAAGAGTTAAACTGTGAAATCACAGCGCATGAAGTGATTAATGAACACGTTCATGAATATGAGACGTTTATCATTCAATTGATCTCACTGCGTGCTGAATTGAAGTCAGGCACTCCGGTTGCAACGGAACATGACGCCTTGATCTGGTTGAAACGAGAAAACTTACATTCCCTCGTCTGGGCGCCAGCAGATATCCCTGCCGTAAATGACGTCATCAATCAAACGACGAAAGCCGAGAACGTGTAAAAAACACGGCTCGGCTTTTTTCAATGCGTTTGTTCATGAAGGTAGTCGTAGATTTGTTGATCGACGCTTTCCTGTAAAAGTAAATTCATCGTTACTACAGACAATTCCTGTCCATCTTGATTCAGCATTGTCGTATCTTGAACTGATTCCAGATCCGGGGTCACTTCTCCTAAGTAGTAGAAATCTCCACCTTCATCGTCGTCTTTTTTCACAAACAGATGAACGTCGATGTTTCGCTGTTTCGAATTCACAATTTTAATAACTTCTTCTGACTTAGTTGTTCTGCGACTTCTCGTAAACCAATGGAATACTTCAGGATTGATAAATGTATCTCCATAGTTCACACTTGCTTCCACGTCTTCACCTTTATGATACGTTACAAAAATCGGACACGTTTGATGCTTAACTTTGTAGCCGTATATCGTTGATTGCTCTTCTTTATCCCAGTTCAAAAGCCGGCACGCATCTTTTCTCGTATATTTCTCAAGTCTTGTCAAAGGTTTAGTTTGATCGTAACGCTCACTTCTTGCGAGCGAAGACTGTAACACGTCGTTAAACAAGCGGTAGAACCATTCATTTGTTAATAGCGACTGTAAGTGCGAAGACAACTGATACGCTTCATTGTCCAATGTAATGAGCGGGTGACTTCCGTATTTCAATTGATCTGCATCTTTGAAAAAGCCTAACGATAATACATTCTCTAAAGATTGCAGCGTTGCTTCGTCACAACGAACGCCTTGTTCAAGTAGCAAGTTCATAAACTTTTGTCTTGTCACTGTCTTCCGGTGTAGCAGTGCTTGTAACAACAAAACTTCATGAACTCGTTTCCCTGATAATAACTCTTGAGTCACCATCAATAACACTTGCGAATGAGAATGTGGAAGATTCGGAAGATCACGCTCTACTGTATTTAACAGTTCTCCATAGTGCCCCCTTTTCGTTCCCACGACAATTGGATCCATCGAATGATTTTCGATGAAATCAAGAAGCATTGGTGTACGGCCCAAACGGTTTTTTAGGTTTTGATAAGCTTCCTTCAATACTTTTAAATCCGTTAATCTTGCTTGGTTAATCGATTCATAAATACGTTCTTTTGCAATTGCTTCAAAATTGATTGTCGATGTTCCAGACATATAACTACGATCAATCACTTTCCGTCGAATCGAATCTTTATTTTGAGAATGGTCATCCGATAAAGCAACCGGAATTAAATAGTTATTTTTATAGTTTGCGATGAAATCGATTACTGTGACATACCGTTTCGAGTCATGTTTGCGCAATCCTCGTCCTAACTGTTGAACAAAAACAATACTCGACTCTGTCTGACGAAGCATAACGACTTGGTTAATGCTTGGAATATCAATTCCTTCGTTGAAGATATCAACTGTCAGAATATAATCTAAGCGCCCTTCTTCAAGATTCGCAACTTCAAGTCGCCGTTTCTCTTGTGAATCATCTCCAGTTAATGCACAAGTTCTAAATCCACGCCGATTCAATTCTTCAGATAATCGTTTTGCCTCTCGTTTTGAACTACAAAACATCAATCCGCACAAACGTTCTCCAGAAAATCCGTAGTAATCAATTTTTTCCACAATTCGTGTAACTCGCTCTAATGAAACGAGTTGATTAAACATATCCATTTCAACTTGATTTCCACTCACCGCAAGGTCTGTCACCCCAAAATAATGAAACGGGCACAGCATATCTTCTTCAAGCGCTTCTTGTAATCGGATTTCATACGCAATGTTGTAGTCAAACAGTTTAAACAAGTCATATCCGTCCGAACGCTCAGGAGTTGCCGTCATACCAAGTAAAAATCGCGGTGTAAAATACTCAATCATTCGTTGATACGTATTCGCACCGGCGCGATGACTTTCATCAATCAAAATATAGTCAAACGTATCCGGGTCAAATTGATTCAACGTCTCTTGTTTTGAAATCGTTTGAATCGTTGCGAACATATATTTAGCATTCGTTGCTCGGCTTGAACCCGAAAGGATACCAAAGTCTTCGTCTTTCCCGCCAATTACTCTTTGAAAATCTGCTTTTGCTTTTTGAAGAATTTGCTCTCGGTGAACGACGAACAGCATTCTATTCGGATGATAACGGCGTACATCAAAAGCGGCTAAATATGTTTTTCCTGTACCTGTAGCGGAAACGACGAGGGCACGCTGATTTCCTTGGGCACGAACTGCTTCGATTCCGTTTAAGGCAGCGAGCTGCATCGAATTCGGCTCTACTCGTAACGCGTCTTCGATTCGATTCACATCATACCGACTTGGAAACTCGGCAACCCGATCACCGAAGATCGGACGATAGACTCGTTCATACGCCGTAATCCATTCTGCCGTCAGCTGAATCGACTCATTCCACATGTCCTCAAATTGTAGTAAAAAGTGTTCAACAATTTCCCCATTCTCATGAGATGTCAATTTTACATTCCATTCATAATTCGTTTTTAACGCTCCAGACGTCAGATTGGAACTTCCAACAATTAATGAGTAGTATTCATTATGCTGAAAAATGTAACCTTTTGAATGAAACGCCTCAACTTCGGCGATGCGGACCTCAACGTTTTGAAGCTTAAGTAGTTCTTTAAAGACTTTTGGTTGGTTGAAGAATTGATACGTCGAGGTCATGATTTTTCCGCGAATTCCTTTTTCATGTAAGTCGAAGAGCGTCGATTTTAGTGTCGCTAACCCCGATTCGGTGATGAATGCGACAGAAAATAAAAAGGACCGACATACTTTTAACTCATCCGTCAAAGAAGTTAAGACGTCTTGCCGCTTGCTCTTCTCATTGACGAGTAGCTCTGGTTTAAATGGGCTGATATGATGATGATTCTTATCAAGAAACCCTTTTTCCAATGAATTTTTTAATTGGTCTGTAAAATGGCTCATTTGATCCTCCAGCTTGAATTATAATAAATTGAAATAATTCCTATTACATGAAATCGTTTTACATATATTTCATTATTATCTTCTCATCAAAAATGATCAAGGAGAATCCACCATGCCAACCATCTATCTCGTCCGTCATTGCTCGGCCACCGGTCAAGAGCCGGACGCTCCGCTCACGGAAACCGGTGAACAGCAAGCGCTCGACCTTTCTGCTTTCTTTCAAGACATCCCGATCGAGCGCATCATCTCAAGCGATTACACTCGGGCCGTCGCTTCAATCACACCTGTCGCTAACGAGCGGAACTTAACGATTGAACAGGAACCGAAGCTTCGTGAGCGCATCCTCTCGCTCGAACCGAGGGCTGATTGGTTCGACCTACTCCGCCACTCGTTCGACGACCCTTCGTTCAAGTTACCCGAAGCTGAATCGGGCCTAGACGCAACTGCTCGGATTTTGGACGTCGTCACTCAAATAAACGGTCCGACGATTCTCGTGACGCACGGCAATCTGCTCGCGCTCTTATTACAACATGTGGATAACCAGTTTGATTTCGAGACGTGGCGGAATCTTAGTAATCCGGACGTCTATCAGTTGAAAATTGTGGATAACTTTTTTTCAGTCAAACGCGTCTGGTCGGACCCGACCTGTGGATAACGTTATCCACAGAAAAAGCCGTCTCATCACGAGACGGCTTCACTGCTTCACTTTTCCACAAAGAACATCGAGATCGCACCTAGGCCGACGTGCGTGCCGACCGAGACACCCATCTGCATCAGATAGATCTCACCTTCGAAGTCCGATTCGGCTTGGATTTTCACTTTCAAGTTCTCAGCGATTTTCTGGTCCGACGTATAACCGATGATGATGAAGTTCGTGATGTCCTTGTCGTAGCGTTTAATGAACTCGTCCGTGTAGTGCTTGAGCACTTTCCGAGTTCCGCGTTCTTTGGCGACGATGGCACCTTTCCCGTTCTTCATGCTCATGATCGGCTTGACCATCAACAGCTTGCCGATGATCGCGCTCGCGTTCGAGATGCGGCCACTCTTGATCAAATGATCCAAGTCGTCGACCGACAAGAAGTGCTTCACTTTTATCTTATACGCCTCATTGAAGTCGACGAGTTCCTCGAACGTCGCACCCGCTTCACGCATCTGCGCGCTCTTCATAAGTAACCAACCACTGCCGTGGCTCATCGAACGGGAATCAACAATATGAATCTTCACCGTCGAATCCGGATGCGCCTCTTCAAAATATTCTTTGCCGAGCACGGCCGATTGATACGAACCACTCGTCCCACTCGACATGCAGATACATAAAATTTCGTGATGGCCGGCCGTGACGGCATCTTCCATCAGTTTCAAAAATGTCGCCGGGCTCGGCATCGCCGTCGTCGGAAATTCCGGTAGCGCTTCCAACATTCCGTAAAACTCATCGGGCTGAATATCGACGCGGTCTTCATACGATTTATTGTTCATCGTGATGATGAGTGGAGCTACACCGATATCATATTTTACTAAAATGTCGTCTGATAAATCGCAAGTTGAGTCGGCTAGTAATTTAATCATAATTTCCTCCAAAATGTCTCCTAAGGTGACGGGAATCGTCCTAGTTCACTACGCCGATCAAGACGTCAAGATAGGACACCTTTAGTGTACCAAATATAGGGGGTTTGATGTTTTTTTACTAGGCTCAATGTGCGACTTGTTCATGTTTTTGAATCGATGTGCGAATTCGGGTCGTATACACTACAGGATTAACTATTCCTGACAAGCAAAACAGCATATACTGCTAACACTAAGCTCGTAGCCGTAAGGAGAAAACATGATGCAAAAACGACTTTCTTGGAAGCAGCTGAAATGGTTGGTTCCATTCCTATTGATTGGCCTGATTCTTTATCAGAGCGGGCAAGAACTACAAAACTTATCGCTCGCAGCCGCCTTCTCGGCGTTAGAAAAACTGACAGGATTCGAACAATCCAGCTTGATTCTTCTCGGCTTGCTCGCTGTCCTGACGATGACCGGATACGACTACTTTTTACTCCGCTCATTGAACGTTCATATCCCGTTCCACAAGTTGCTTCGTGCGGCTTGGATCACCAACTCGATGAACGGCATGCTCGGGTTCGGCGGCGTCATCGGCATCGCACTCAGGACCTCGCTGTATCGTCCGTACACGGATACATTGCGACTGCTCCGGGCTATCGGTTGGATGACACCGACGCTGATCAGCGGACTGTCTCTACTGTCGATCGGGGTCCTATCCGGCCTATTTCCGGCCACAACGCTGATATCGACGAAGCAGTGGATTTGGCCCATATTGCTGGCAACGCTAGCCGTCTTGCCACTTTACATCTATATGACCCGCAAACGATCGAACTTGAGCTGGTCGACGTTACTCGGCTACATCGCCACATCATTCACGGAATGGGTGACAGCAGGACTCGTCGCCTTGTACGCCTTGTATCTCCTCGGCGGGGACGCCCCGATTGCTAGTATGCTGGGCGTATTCATCGTCGCCACAATCGTCGGGGTCGTTTCACTCGTCCCAGGCGGAGCCGGCTCGTTTGATCTATTGTATTTGGTCGGGATGACGCAGCTCGGCATCGATCAAGAGATTGTCTTGTCATCCTTGATCGTCTATCGGTTCGTCTACTTCATCGTCCCGTTCATGATTGGTTTGTTTTTAGCCGCGATCGCCTTCGGGGACCAGGTCGTCAAACAAATCGAATACAAACCGATCATCGGCTCATCGTATGAAATCGGGACGGTCGTCTGGCGCACCGTGTTGCGGACACTCGCCAAGACCGGTCGGCTCGCCGGCAGTCTGATCGCTTTGATGACGAGTCTCGTCCTCTGGTTTCAAACGCTGCTCCCGAGTGTGGCCCCGCTTTATGTGACAGCCCCTTGGATGCAATGGGTCGGGACGCTTTGTCTGTTCGTTGCCGGACTCCTGACGTTAGTGAGCACCTACGGCATGTATATCCGCACGAAACGGGTGCTGTGGATCACGGCTGTGTCGTTCTTCTTCGCGACGCTTGGTATATTCGCACGCGGGTTCAATTTGTTCGAAGCGTTGGTCGTGGTCGGATTTGCCTTGTTCGTTTGGCTGACCCGAAACCAGCACACCCGGTATCGCTCGATCCTGACCATCAGCCGCTTCTTCCGAAACGTGTTGTACGTCAGTCTATATGTCGGGACACATGCAATTTTGCTCCAGTCATTCAGTCAAAGCGACACGATTTTCTTTGAACCGGATCAAGCTGCCCTGTTAAGCGTGAGCGCTGTCATGATATCAGGCCTGCTATTGAGTGTCCTGTTCGTCTTGTTTAACCGTCTGAAGCGTCCCCGTCTTGGTGAGGCGTTCGAACCGGTGCGCTTTGAACGGTTCCAGACGACGCATGCGACATCACACACGTTTGATTTGGCTTACATGAATGACAAGCGCGTCTATTATGGGCCTGATGACAACGCCTGCCTGTTGTTCGCGTTATCTGGTAATCACGCAATCGTTTTAGGAGACATACAAGGTGAGACGAGTGCCGCCTCCGAGCTGTTGATTCAGTTCATTGAGGCGACCGATCATCTCGGCTATGTCCCGTTGTTCTATCAAGCCACACCGAACTGGATGCCGCGCCTGCATGACGCTGGCTTCACGTTTTTCAAGCTCGGCGAAGAGGCGACGATCAATGTCGATACGTTCTCACTGACAGGTAAAAAGCGTGCGAACATGCGCTCCCTAAACAACCAGTTCATAAAAAAAGGCTTTACCGTGGACGTGATCACGCGACCGAACGAGGCGATCATCACCTCGTTAAAAGATATTTCCGAAGAATGGATCGGTAATCGCAGTGAGAAAGGCTTCTCGCTCGGATTTTTCAACGAGCAGTCCCTATCCCATTATCCGATGGCGCTGCTGAAGGACGTCGATGGACAAATTGTCGCCTTCATCACGCTGCTGCGCGGGCATGGTACCGTATCGATTGACTTGATGCGCTCGTGTTGTGACGCCCCGCCCGGCTCAATCGAAGTACTGATTCTTCACGTAATCGAGTGGGCGCGGGAGAATGGGTATGCCGATGTCGGGCTCGGAGTCGCCCCACTCGCATCGGTCGGTGAGCATACGTTCGCTTACTGGCCCGAGCGGATCGCGGCGGACATCTTCGAGAACATCAGCTACATTTATCCGTTCAGTGGGTTAAGGCAATTTAAGAACAAGTTCAAACCGACATGGGAAGGCCGCTACTTGGCGTTCCGGCAACGACGGACGCTCCTGCCTTCCTTGTTGCGCACGGCCCGGCTCATCAGTCGAAAAAACGTTCAATGACACGCGAAAGGAGCGCCTCGAAAATGTCGAGACGCTCCTTGTTTGCATTATTTCGTTGTCACACTGACATTATCGATCGTCACATCGTGCGCACCGAGCGGCGAACCGTCCGTGCGTCCGAGCAAGAATTTCAATCCTGTCATATCGGTTTGACCCATCGTGAGCTCAAACTCATACGTTTTCGTCTCAGGTCCGACTTGAACGATTTGGCTCAAGTAACGCGTATACGCCGCGTTCTCGACCGTCACTTCCATGTTGCGCGCGACTGTCGAAGAAGCATCGAAACGGACGACGTACGTCTGTCCCTGGTGCAGTTCAAGACCGCCTTGCTCAAGCAAGACGCTCCAAGGTTCCTGTCCTTCTTGCCCGATCGAGATTTGAGCGGCTTCGTTCACCGCTTCAACCGCGGCTTGCGCATCGAAGTGCACGTAAGAGCCCCAATGTGTCAACCCGTCCGTGAACGATCCGTTCTTCAGCGGAGACGGGTCGATCGCGATCGGTGTCACGTCGAACAGTTTGACGTCGTCAAGCTCAATCGAGCCTTTCGCCGAGCCGAGCACGAACTGGAGCTGGCTCAACAGGTCTGTCGCTTGTCCCATCGTGAACGGGATCTCGATCGTTTCAAACTCGCGCGTCAACGCGACGTCTTGAAGCGGGAGATACGTGTTGCCGTCGGCTCCATTCAAACCGACTTGAAGTGCTTTGATGCGTTCCGCTCTCGCTTTAAAGCGCAACACGTAGTCATGACCTTCCGTCAGTTGAATCCCGTTTTGGACGAGCGTTGCCGGTTCGCCCTTTTTCGGGTTCGTCACGAACTTGAAGTGACGCAACTTCTCGTCAACTGTAGCCGTCCCTTTCGTTGCGCCCGGGTCGAACTGCCAGTATGTCAAGCGGTCCATCGCGCCTTGGTCAAACGTTCCGTTGTAGACCAAGTTCCCGTCGCCGAGCGCTGGTTTCGTAGCGTTCGGGTCGAGCGCTGCACGCTCGGTCTGTTCGACACGGACGTTCCCGATTTGAACGCCGGCCGTGCTGAGTCCGACATTGAACTCGAGACGTGCCGCGAGATCCGTGTCTTCCGCCATATCAAACGTCATCGAATATGTCTGTACGTCTGTCGTCAAATCGAATGAACCTTCATCCGAGTATTTCGCGTAGCCGCGGTCTGGTCCGCCGCCGACTTTCACGGCGATCGAACGGGCCGAATCGGCACTCGCGTCGAACGTCACTTTATAGTGTCCGCCTTTACCGAGCGAGACGTTTTGAATCAATTGGTGCGAATATGGCTGACTGCCGGCTTGAGTGATCGAGATGTCGGCAAAGCGTGAGCCTGCTTGTTCGATGACATCAACCGTCCCGACGCCGCCAAAGTCTGGCAAGGCCACATAGTTCCAGTACGTCGGATCGAGCGCTTGCGAACCGTTCGTCACGGTCGTGATCGGCTCCGTGTAATCTTGGTCGTAGACGAGGTTTCCGTCTTCAGACGGTTGTTTCGCTCCGTCCGGCAATACGATTTCTTCGTCCGTGTACACCGGTTCGACCGCCTTGCGGTAGTCGCGGTTCTGTAAATCGAACACACGGACGTAATCGACCTCCATCTCGGCCGGGAACGGTGTCGTCGCATCGACGTCCCCGTCAAACCAACCGCCGACGGCCAAGTTCATGATCAAGTAGAAGTTTTGGTCGAACGGCGCCGGGTAGCTGAACTTCGTCGCTTGGTTCAAACCTTTGGCGTACCAATCGTTTTGGGTCTGATACAGTTTTCCATCGACATACCAACGCAACTCGCCCGGCTCCCACTCGACGGCATATGTATGCCATTTGTCGATGCCGTTACCTTCTGCAAAGTGATAGTCTTTGCCCGTATACTTGTTGTTTGGCCACGTCTCACCGTAATGAATCGTCCCAGCGACTTTGTCTGGTTGACTGCCCCACGATTCCATGATGTCGATTTCACCCGAAGCGGCCCAACCACCGTAACGGTCATCTTCCGGAAGCATCCAAAACGCCGGCCATAGCCCTTTGCCGATTGGAAGTTTGGCCCGCATCTCGTAACGGCCGTACGTTTGATTGAACTTCCCTTTCGTCGTCAACTTCGCCGATGTATAGTCATACGTCCCAAGTTCGTCCGTCGTCTGCTCTTTTTGAGCCCGAATGACGAGCTTGCCGTCTTTTACGAAAGCGTTTTTGTTTTTGTCCGTATAAAATTGCTTCTCATTGTTTCCCCATCCTGGTGCCACTGGATTCCCATCCTTGCCGAGTAACCAGTTCCCCGTATCGAAATTCCATTTTGTCTGGTCGATCTCTTTCTTACTGAACTCATCCGCCCAGACGAGCTTCCATTTCGTATTGTCTTTTTTCTCTGGCTTTTCGGCAGATGCGCCTTGTGCGGCTGACAAGACAAGTCCGGTACCGAGAGCAAGTGCTACCCATTTCTTCATCAAAATTCCTCCTTTGACATAAATGAAGGCAGACACACTCCAGTCGTACCTGCCTCTCCTCTAACAACGCACGAACATTGAAAGCGTTTTCCGAAAGCGCTTTCGTTATGTCTATTATAATTTTTTCACCTACCTAGATTCAACCATTTTCTTGAAGTGAAATGAAAATGACACATAAAAAAGCACCAACCCATAAATCAGGTCGATGCTTAAGTTTTCCTCACTGTCCAATCTGAAAATGTGACTGAAAATCCTGAATGTATTCGATCGACGTCTTGAGCCAATGGTCGTCATTCACATACAACAAAATGCCAGCCTGATCGTATGTATAGCTCGGCTTCATCTCTACAGTCGCGCGACACGTGAACTGTTCGGTCGACACATCTGTCAACAAGGCGTGCGCCGTCATCCGGTTGAAACCGTAGTGGGTGTTGCGCCAAAAATCGGTGTCCGCTTCTGTCTCGAAGGTAAGTCTCTCCCGTACATCTGTTGCTCTCGGCTCGTTAATCCACGTGTACTGCTGCCACATGATTGATTCCTCCCCATTGGCCTCGCATCGCGAACAACAATGGAATCATCGGTTCGTGGTACGGGATGAACTCACCCGCTCGAATCATGTTAAGAATCGTCGCCTCATCCGCCCACTGCACCGCCTGCACTTCTGATTCTTGAAGCGTCAACTTATTCAAATCGACATCCATTTCGACAAGATAGATGTCGTCGAACCCTTCGTCAAAGTTGATCGTCAAATGTGGTCGCGTGTCTGTTAAGTCTAGTGTCAGACCGATCTCTTCTTCAAGCTCGCGCATCGCCGCCTGTTGGCTCGTGTCGCCGACCGTGGCACTGCCGCCGACCGTTATGTCCCACATGTTCGACCAGCCGTCTTTGAACGGCTGACGCTGCTGAATCAACATCTGTCCTTGCTTGTTAAAGATACAGACGTGGATGACAAGATGGTAATCGCCATTCTCGAGACGATTGCCCCGCTGCCACGTCCACCCTGTTTTTTCTCGGTCAACGTTATAGACGTCCCAAAACTCCATCGTTCAATCCCCTTTATGTGGCCGCACTCGCTGCCGCTTGATCTGATTTCACACAATCGATGGCGACGACGATCGAGATGAGCATGTGCTCCATCGTCTCATCGATCACTTGAATCTCATACGTGTCGCCCCATGACAACCATTTCTTCTGGACGCTGCCGATGACTTGCCCGTTCTGTGTCACCTCGAAGTCCATATCCCACCAGTCGCCACCGATTTCAATCCCTGCTGCGTCAATCGTATAACGCGGTTTGAAGAAGGTGAACTCTTTTGAGATCGTCATCGTCTCTTCGCCCTCGACGTCGACGTAAAACTTCGGTAAGAAGCTGAACGTCTTTTTCGTAATGGTCGTGATCTCGCGCCCATCCTTGTCCGAGATGGTGAACGACTTCGGCAGCTTCATAAAGCTCCCTTCGACGAAATACATATCGTTTTCATCCGCGTCCTTGATCGTGAACCGTCCGCGCAAGCTGAAGACTTTCTGTTTCATGTAAAGCGTGTTCATTATCATCCCTCCATTTTTTCCGTGTTATCCTCTATACGACTCTTTATCCGATTATGATTCATTTTTTCTGATTGAATAAATGTTCAGGCCGATACTAGAGAGCGTATAATGAAATGAGGAGGTGAGAGTATGATTTCTGAAAAAGTAAGACAAATGATCATTGAAACGCTTCAACGTGAAACAGACGCGGATTTCATCTTGTTGTTCGGGTCATTCGCCAAAGGAAAAGATCGTGAGGATAGTGATGTCGATTTAGCATACTTTAGTCAGAAGCGACTCTCACCATATGAACGCTTCAACTTGGCCAGCGAATTAGCACTTCTATGTGGACGAGATGTCGACCTCGTCGATATCCGTGAAGTCGATACCGTCTTTGCCATGCAGATATTCTCAGAGGGCATCCCTCTCCTAATTCGAGACGAAAATGAATGGGTACGGCAACGCATTAAAGCATATCGGATGTATGCCGAATTGAACGAACAACGAGACATCGTCTTGAAAGAAATCAAAGCTAGAGGAAGTGTATTCGATGAATGATGTTGTGTTGAACAAAGTGACGACAATCGAACGCTGTCTTCAGCGAATCCATGACGTGTATGACGATAATCCAGATCACCTACACGATTTCACGAAGCAAGACAGCATCATTCTCAATATCCAACGTGCGTGTGAAGCGAGTATCGATATCGCGATGTACCTAGTCAGCCAAAAGAAATTGGGCGTGCCCAAAGCGAGCCGGGACGGGTTCATCATGCTCGAGGAGGCAGGCATCATTGACAGCGCCCTAGCGAAGACGCTCGTGAACATGGTCGGATTCCGTAATATCGCCGTCCATGACTATCAAGCACTCCAACTCGATATTCTTGAAGCGATTCTCGAAAAGCACATCGATGATTTTAAGACGTTCACAAAAATCGTTCTCCAACTGGATGTGTGACAACCACGGCTCTTCAGTGCCATGAATCGACGTGGAAATCCCTAAAAGCATATTAAAACGCCGCCTCTTTTCGAGACGGCGTTTTTCAATTATCCGTTCTTCATACTGAACGAGTCAGCGAGCGTGAACGTGATGTCTTTCACGTCGAGACCGCCGAGTGTGAAGTAGAGCTGCAAGTAGTTGTGTTGGTTCAAGAAGAACAGTTGCTTCGTCTGCGTCACCCATTCCCCGCCCGTTCCGTTAAACGTGAACGTCGGACCCGGGATGTTGTTCGCAAATAGCGTCACAGGCATTTGAGCGAGCTCTCCTGCTTCCGAACGGGCCGTGATCGTCACGTCGTACGTGCCCGTCTCATCGACCGATACGGCGAAGACGTGTGTGTTCCCCGTCGATGTGTCCGCGTCGATCAAGCTGACGCTCTCTCCGTTCGCAAGATGCTGATACGTCACATCGAAATCGATCGTTTGTCCTTCTTCTTCGTCGAGTCCGATCACTTCGACTGAACCGTCATGAAGCCCGAGCAGACGCTCCATCGCCGGAGACTGCAAGACGAAGCGGCAAATGTTCGCCGCACTCCGCAACAGTTCCGCCCGCGTCAACGTACCGGCAGCGAGTGCCGCTCCCGTATTGTCGTCGAACGAGTTCGTATCCGGACGGTCGACGACCATGTACAAGTCGTTCTGCGACTGGACCATCGCCGCCGTGTTCTGACGGTTCGCCGGCTCATCTTCATGGTGGTTCACTTTCGCCCACCAATCGGTCATGACGATGCCTTCAAAGCCCCACTCGTCGCGAAGGACACGTGTGTTCTGATCATATAGCCCGGCCGTCCAGACGCCGTTGACGGCACCGTACGTCGTCATGATCGACGTCGCCTTGCCTTCTTTGACCGCCATCTCGAACCCTTTCAAATAAATCTCGCGTAACGCCCGTTCCGAGACGACCGAGTCGATGTCGTGGCGGTGCGCTTCTTGGTTGTTGGCGCTGAAGTGTTTGAGCGTACCGGTCACGCCGACGCGGTGCATCCCGTTCAACTGGGCGATCGCCATCTTGCCCGTCACGTGCGGATCTTCCGAGAAGTACTCGAAGTTCCGTCCGTTGAGCGGATTACGATGGATGTTCATTCCTGGTCCGAGCAACGTGTCGACGCGGTTTTTCCGCATCTCGAGTCCCGTCATCTCGAACAGGTCTTCGATCAACGCCACGTTGAAGCTTGACGCTAACAGCGTCCCGTTCGGCAACGCGAACGCCTTCGTGCCGATGTCCATCCGGATACCAGACGGACCGTCCGCGCAACAAGCGGCCGGAATGTCGAGCTCGTTCAAACGGTCCGACACGCCGCCGAACGCGGCGGCCGTCCCTGGTGTCACGCGAGGCGAGTTCATGCCTTGTCCGCGGACGATACAGGCGAGGTCCTCATCCGTCAACTGGTCGAGGAACGTCTCAAGCTCGGCTTTCCCGTGATAGACGTCCGTCAGCTTCAAGCCGTTGTCGCTTGTCTGATGGCGCTGCATCGGACGTTCGGCGAGATAACGTGCCTCGACGTCAACCTGGCGCAGCGGTGTTTCTTCATAGCTGACTTCATATCCTTGGCTGCTTGCGACCGGCTTGATGCGGTCGAACGGTGTGACCGGCGCCATGTTCTCGCTGAGCGTCTCGACGACTTGTAGTTCGGCGAGCTCATAGTCGAAGACCGCGACAGCTGAACGGACGTCCGTCCCAGCGTGAATCCGGTACGTCCCCGCTTCTAAGACAAAGCTCGACGCGTGTCCGGTGACGCCACGATCGTCATAGCTCGCAAATTCCGTGACCGGGACGGAGAATTCGAGCGTTTGCCGCTCTCCTGGTGCAAGCAGACCTGTCTTATCGAACGCGACGAGGGCGCGCGCCGGGTTACCGAGGACGCCTTGCGGCTTCTCGACATACAACTGGACGACTTCTTTCCCGTCAACTGCCCCGGTGTTCGTCACCGCGACGTTGATCGTAATCAAACCGTTCTGTTCGCTCGTTTCAACGACTTCCGTGCTGAAACGTGTATACGACAACCCGAAACCGAATGGATAGAGCACCTCGTCTTTCGCGAACGTCTCGAAATAGCGATAGCCGACATAAATATCTTCTTGATAAATTCCTTTGTCGGCGTGACCGAAGTTTTTCGTCGACGGATAGTCGTCAATCGACCGGGCGATCGTGTCTGTCAACTTGCCGGACGGGCTGACTTTGCCTGTGAGTACATCGACGAGTCCCGTCCCACCTTCTAATCCCCCTTGCCATGCGTAAAGAATCGCGCTCGGCTCATAGTCCGTCGCCCACTTCATATCGATGATGTTGCCGACGTTCAAGACGACGGCCGTCTTCGTAAACGCCTTCGACACTTTCTCGATCAACTCGTTCTCGATCTCGGTCAACAAGTAGCTGCCCGGGTCGGCCGTGTTGTCACGGTCCTCACCCGCCGTACGCCCGATCATGATGAGCGCCATATCCGACTTGGCTGCCGCTTCCGCGACGAGCGCGTCCGTGACGGCCATCTCCGGCTGTGACCACGGTTCGCCGGCCCAGCCGACACCTTTGTCGAACGGGTTTTCTTCGACCCACGCCTCATACGTCTGAAGGAGCGACTCGTTCAGCTGGATGCCTTCACTCGCTTGGAGCGCCTCGAGCGGACTCGTCACGTGGGAGACGTTGACCATCCCTCCTGAGCCGGTCCCGCTCTTATAGTAGTTGAATTGGCTGCGACCGAACACGGACACGGTCGTCCCCGCCTGGATCGGCAGCGTCTGTTCGTTCTTTAAGAGGACAGCCCCTTCGGCGACCGCCGTTCGCGCCAGTTGTTTATACGTATCCCAGTTCAATGTGTAATGTTTCATCGTGTCATCTCCTTCATTGCATTTGCGATTTCAGTCATACAGTCTTCCGCTTGCGGATAGTCACCGAGCTTGTCCATAAAGGCATGATCCATCCCGCGGTATTGGATCAGCCGCGTTCGCACACCGTCGCGTGCGAGTTTCCTCGCGTACGCCTCGCCTTCTAAGCGCAAATAATCGTACTCCGCCGTCACGATAAGCGCGGGTGGGAGGTTCTTCAAGTCGTCCGCCAACAAGGGCGATACGAGCGGATGCGTCACGTCGGTCGCACCTTGTAAATAAATGTTGTTGAACATCGAATCCGAATCGCTGAGCGCTAGCACCATCCCGCGAACCAAGTCGTGATGATGTCGGATATCGTATTGTGCGATGTCCCATGCGTAATCATCTGTCGGAACCGAACCTAAATTGACGACCGGATAGATGAGTGCCTGGAAGCTGATCATGCTCGTCTGTTGCGCACGATCGAGTAAACAGCAGCCGGTCGCCAAATTTCCCCCGGCGCTATCGCCCGCGACGGCGATAATGTCTCGCAACACCCCGAGCTCATCGGCCTGGTCGTATACCCATTTGACCGCTTGAAAGCAATCATGCAAGCCAGCCGGGAACGGATGCTCCGGCGCGAGCCGATAGTCGACCGAGACGACGACCGCGTTCGCTTTCTCAGCGAGCGCTTTGCACGGGTTCTCGACCGTATCGAGTGTCCCGCCAAAGAAGCCGCCGCCATGGAAGAACAGGACGGCCGGTAACGGCTCGTCTGACTCGGGCCGATAGAGTCGGGCCGGGATGTCGCCTTCAAGACTTGGAATCGAGATTGATTCCGTCGTAATCGGACGTGTCGTCACGTCACGGTTCGGCCAGCCCATGCTCGCGCGGACGGCCTCAAGGTCAAACGGTGCCGGTGCCTCCTCGCCTGTTACGTGTTGATTGGTGTTCGCCAACACGCGTGGGTCGAGATCGCCTTGTTCATTTGAGTCCGGAATCGGTTTGATCGTCGTCTCGACGCCATCGATCGTCTCTCGAATATGTACTGCACTTAACTCGTCAACTAACCGTTCGTACGGGTTACTTTGAGTCGACATGAACTGAATGCTCCTTTCTCAATCACCGCTACCTTGCTGATGACAGCTTTATCCGTTGACTTAAATCTTACTTGTTCAGACACGGATTCAAATTCGGTCGTGTCATCGGTGAAGTGTTGACGCAACCAGCGTTAGACGGTAGAAGTCAGGTCGACCTTCCCCCCTTCGTACTCGCTCGATTTCACGGATGAACGACGAACCGCTCCCTTTCGTGTATAATGAGACGTAATCCAAATTGCTAATGAAAATTTCTACAACAGAAGTTTCTTACACGAAAACGAGGTAAACATATGAATCAACCAAACTTTGCGGACTACCGCTTAAGTGAAGACATCCAACGCGCACTCGGTATCATGAAGTACGTGGCACCGACAGAAGTGCAACAGAAAGTCATCCCGCTCGCACTCGAGCACCAAGATCTAGTCGTTAAAGCACAGACCGGGAGCGGCAAGACGGCCGCATTCGGCATTCCTATCACTGAAATGATCGAGTGGGAAGAAAACAAACCACAAGTGTTAATTCTCACACCGACACGCGAGCTCGCCGTCCAAGTCCGGGAAGACATGACGAACATCGGCCGCTTCAAACGAATCAAGGCGACTGCCGTCTACGGGAAAGAACCGTTCTCGAAACAACGTGAAGACTTGAAACAGAAGACGCATATCGTCGTCGGGACACCGGGACGCGTCATGGACCATATCGAACGTGAAACGCTCGTCTTGGACCAAATCAAGTACTTGATCATCGATGAGGCGGACGAGATGTTGAACCGCGGCTTCCTCGCCGACGTTGAAGCCATCATTCAAAAGCTACCGACTGATCGCGTCACGATGGTGTTCTCGGCCACGTTCCCGAATGACATCGAGCGTCTGTGCAAACAACACATGAACGAGCCGACCCGCATCTCGATCGAGTCTGCTGGCGTCACGGCCTCGACGATCGAGCACGGCTTGATCGAAGTCCGCAATGAAGACAAGTTGTCGGTGTTACAAAACATCACTGTCGTCGAAAATCCTGACAGCTGTCTCATCTTCTGCCGGACGAAAGAACATGTCGACACCGTGTATGGCGAGCTCGATAAGGCCGGCTATTCTTGTGAACGGCTCCACGGTGGACTCGAGCAAGAAGACCGGTTCGCCGTCATGGAAGGGTTCAAGACGGGCAACTTCCGTTATCTCGTCGCGACAGACGTCGCGGCACGCGGCATCGATATCGATAACGTCAATCTCGTCATCAACTATGACGTCCCGATGGAAAAAGAGAGCTACGTGCACCGGACCGGACGGACAGGCCGCGCCGGTAACAAAGGGAAAGCCCTCACGCTCGCGACTCCTTATGAAGGTAAATTCGTTCGCGCCATCGAAGCGTTCATCAAGTTCGAGATCCCGACGATGGACGCCCCGACCGAAGCACAAGTCGCTCGCGGCAAAGCGGCGTTCGAAGAGAAGTTGAGCGGTCGACGCGTCGTCCGTAACAACAAGACGGCCCGCATCAACCAAGACATCCTGAAGCTTCACTTTAGCGGCGGGAAGAAGAAAAAACTTCGTGCCATCGACTTCGTCGGTACGATCGCCAAAATCCCAGGTGTGACAGTCGAAGACATCGGCATCATCACGATCACCGATCAGATGACGTACGTCGACATCTTGAACGGGAAAGGCTCACTCGTCCTTCAGGCGATGGAGTCGACACCGATCAAAGGCAAAAAGCTAAAAGTGAGTAAAGCACATAAATAACCAATCCAGGGCTCGGAGAGTTTGATCTCTCCGAGCCTTTTTTTATGTTTTGACCACGTTATCGAAAGCGCTTTCGAAAAACAGTAAAAAAATAACGGTTTCGAGAGAACGCTTTCAACAGAATCATACCGATAACACGTCTTGAATTCAACCTTCCTCACCTGATTGTCAAAAAAAGGCTCAGGCAATGTCGCCTGAGCCTTCATCTCTCACTCTAAAAATTTCAACTCTGTATTGTTTCGCGCACGATATCCGGTCACTTCTACCTTGCATACAGAGCACAGCTAGCGTGCGAATCACCGTTCACCATTTCCCGTGAAATACATAACATCGTAAAGAGAACAATCGCTGCGAGCACATGCTCAATCAGCTCTGTCGGGTGCAACGGATTTCGTCCAGCCGAGATGAATTAGTCGAACAGTTCTTCCGAGATCAACTTGAATCCTTCGATTTCCGTGTCCTCTTCTAATTCGATTAACAGACATCGTTTGCCTTTCACGTTCACTTGCTTCACGTATTTCAAATCTTGCGGGCTGATCGTGATATTTGCGACTTTCGTGTTGATTTTAATCGACTTCGACGTATACTTCGGGACGACGCTGCTCGCCTTCATCTCGTATTGCGTATCATCGACGACTTGTTTGAACGCCTGCTCGACTTTCTCCGTCGTCACGTCCTCGACGCCACTCGCTTTCAACACGACCTCGACCGCTCGTGCGTCAAGCATCGGGACCGTCTCGTCCTCGTCCTCACGCTCTTCTTCCGCGACGATCAAATAATTGATCTCTTCATAGACGGTGGCGAGCGTCGCCAAGTTGACTTCTTCCCCGATGACGGCTTTGACGACTTCTTCGAACATCGCTTTCTCTTCAACCGCCGTCACGATTTCTGTGCCATTCAACACGTGCTCGATAAAACCGAAGTCCGGTTGATGCGCCTTCTGGGCCGCATACAGGACATGGTTGACGTCGGCCGCGTTGTCCGTGAAACACGGGAACAAGAAGCCGCCGACGGGTGCGTCGAGTTTGATGACAGGATTGATGAAGACGTTCGATTTGTACTCACGCTCGATAAAGTCGAACACGAGCGACTGTTTCGGCAGTTCGGTCTGGTTGATGCTGCCGAGGATGAACCGTGACGTGTACACCTCGTCGCGCATATCGATTTCCGTCTCTTCGGAATGACGCCGCGTCGGTTTATTGTATTGGAAACGAATGAACGTGACGACGACATCTTTCTCGAACGGGGCGTCTTGGACCATCTTCAACGCGATTTTCTGCATCGAGGCGGCCCAGTCCTCTAAGTCTTCTGTCTGCAGTCCTTTGTACAACAATGTCTGCGTATGGTCGGTCTGACCCGCTTCCGGGTGCTCGAACTTCACTTCAAACAGCTTCTCGTCGAGCTTGCCGCCGAGTACTTTCTTAAAACTCGTCAAAAATAGCTCTTGGTGCTCTTGCTCCAAAAACGGGAACGACCGCATCTCTTCGTGGAAGATCTCGTTGCTGTCTTGCCGGATGTAAATATTATAAATTTCAGCGATTTTGACCGCTTCCGCATTCAACTTGAAATGCTTTCGGATTGCCGCGATGTCTTTTTGATTCATCTGTTCCAACTCCTTCGTTCTTGACTACAAACCGACTTCATTATACCAATAGTTGTTGCTCACGCGTATGTCAGTAGTTCTAAAGCCGGGACGTCTGATGTCATGTCTCATGTCCCTGACCTCAACTTCTCTAATCTTTTGATTCATTTTCGTAAATTTCAATCTTTCAGCTGACTCTGCCGTGTATATTCGATGTGCATCCAGAAATTATAGATGTGAGTCGTTCAGTCGTCATACATAATAGGAGGCACAAACATGTTGAAAAAATGCATCAGTTCTTTGTTCGCCATCGTTTTAATCGTCACGTCGCTCCACTTAACCACTCCGACCGCTTCGGCGCTCCCACCTGGTATCCCGTCGAAATCGAGCGCCCTCACAAAGCTGAACGCGTTGACGGTCAAGACTGAAGGTGCGATGACCGGTTATAGCCGTGACTTGTTCCCGCATTGGAGCGGTCAAGGCAACGGTTGTGACACCCGTCAAATCGTCTTGAAACGCGACGCGGACTCATACGTCGGCGACTGCCCGGTCACGTCAGGGTCATGGTACAGTTACTACGATGGAGTCACATTCACGTCGCCATCTAGCCTCGACGTCGACCACGTCGTACCTTTGGCTGAAGCATGGCGTTCAGGCGCGAACAGTTGGACGACGACGAAACGCCAAAGTTTCGCCAACGATTTAACTGGCCCACAACTGATTGCCGTCTCAGCCAGCTCGAACCGCTCAAAAGGTGACCAAGATCCGTCAACATGGCAGCCGACACGGACCGGGGCACGCTGCGCTTATGCGAAGATGTGGGTCGAGACAAAGAGCCGTTGGGGACTGAGCCTTCAGTCATCAGAGAAAGCGGCCCTTCAAACCGCCATCAACGCTTGCATTTACTGATTCAGAAAGGAGTCCGCTATGCATCAACATTCCTCTACATTCAAAGCCTCACATGGCGTTATGACTGAAGAAGTCGGCGTCATTAGCGGAGAGCTCGAACTGAAGACGACGTGCCAAGAAGACGGCACGCTCGAACTCGCCATCACTTACGTCGGGGCGGCTGAGTGGTATACATTGCCCGGGAAAGACTATAAGCTACACGACGTACGTGACCATGACGTCGTGCATCAGTTGCTCGTCAACGTACTCACACGCGATTAACGAAACAGAGCCGACACAACGCTGTGAACTGCTCCCCGTCAAGTAGACAGGGCAAATAATAAAAACCAGCCTAGGCGGCTTGAGACCTGTATTCGACAGGGCTCAAGCCGTTTAGTCGTTTCTGGAAACGATCGTGGTTGTAGAACGATATGTAGTTCTCGATGGCCGTTGTGAGTTCGCTATAGGCCTGGAACTCACGCAAGTAGTACATCTCCACTTTCAAGGTACCCCAAAAACTCTCGATCGGGGCGTTGTCGATACAACGTCCGACTCGGGACATGCTGTGGGTCAGTCCCGCGTCTTCTACCATGCGTTTGAACCCTCTCGAGGTATATTGGAACCCTCGGTCACTATGGATCATCGGACCCGCTCCTGTACGGAGCCCCGCGATGGCTGGCATCATCGTATGGAAGACGAGCCCGTTGTTGTTGGACCTACCGATACGATAGGCGACGATCGAGCCGTCGTACAGGTCGATGATCGCGCTCAGATATGCCTTCTTCCCGGCACCATATTTGAACTCGGTGACGTCGGTACACCATTTCTCGTCCGGTCGGGACGCACTGAATTCTCGGTTCATCAAGTTCTCGGCCACATGTTGCGGTGACGATTTTTTGTACCGTTTTCGCTTCTGGCGGATGACCGAACGGATCTCATGGATACGCATGAGACGATAGATACGCTTCTCATTGTATGCCGGCAGGCCATGCTCGCGTCGTCTTCGGTTGACCGTCATGGTGATCCGTCGATAGCCATAGGTTCCGTTCACCTGGTCGTAGAGAAGCCGGATGTCCTCTAATAAGCTCGAGTTCTCCTCTTCGCGTACCGAGACGGTACGCTTCAACCATTTATAATAGGCGGCCCGTGAGACCTGCGCGATCTCACAAAGGAGCACGACCGAGAACGTGTCGGTTGTCGACAATTCCTCGATGGCTGTGTATCGCAGCTGTAGCCGGATCTGGCTGATCAACCTCTCCTCTCGATCTCCTCTAACTTTTTTAGGAACAGGTTCTCGGCCCGCAGGCGCTCGTTCTCACGCTCGATCTGTTGGATGCGACGTTCCAGCTTTTCCTCGTTGGTCAGTTCCTCTTCTTGCTTCGTCCGTCCGCGCCCGTCCTCGAGTCCGTGCACACCGTCGGTATCATATTTTTTCGTCCAGCCATAGACCTGCTGGTAAGACACGGCGAATATCTCGGCGGTCCGTTGATAGTTCCGTCCGTTCTCCAGGCAGTACCTGACGATTTCAATCCGTTCCTCGAATGTGGTCTTTCTCCCTTTTGCCATAGCTCGATCCATCCCTTTTCTCGAATCTGTTAACTCGCTATGACTAGTATACTGCTTAATCCATCTGTGAAGAACAGACGAACTACTAATGTGGTGTTTGGAGAGGGTTTCCATTTTGGAGAGACCGTCGATATAATCACGGACGGCCGCGACCTTCTGTTCCCGGGTGTAAGCTCTCCATGTCTTCGATTCCTTCAACGCATCGATCCCACCGGTATCGAATTTGGCTTTCCATACCCGGAGGGTATCCCAAGAGACGTCATGAGCCTCCATAATTTCCTTCCAAGTATATTTTTCTTCTTCCATCATACGCAGTGCACTCAGTTTTTGTTCAATCGAATGTCGACTTCTCGCCATAAAAAAACACTCCCCAATCAGATAAACAGATTTGTTATTTCATCTGTCTACCTATTGGGGAGCATATCACTGTGTCGGCTCTTATTTGTATTTGTGGAGCAACGTTTGCGGGATATGGCAATAATCGTCCGGACAGCGTTCTAACCGGTCTTGATGCTCGTCCGCACTCCGTACGTAGTTCGTGAGCGGCAACACCTCGAGCGCAATCCGGTCGACATCACGCCGTCTGTGGATAAACGCACGGGCCGCATCCACATGCCGAAGATCCTCGCTATAGACACCGGTCCGATACTTCTCCCCAACGTCCTCGCCTTGACGATTGACGCTATACGGGTCGATGATCTCAAACAAGTAATCCATCAATTCATCGATCGTAACGACTTCTGGGTCAAACGTTGTTTTAACGCATTCGGCGTAGCCATCATAGTCCCCATCAAGTGTGTTCGTCGTCCCGTTCGCACGTCCAGCTTCCGTTTCAATGACACCAGGTAGCGTCTTGATGAACGCCTGGACGCCCCAGAGACAGCCACCTGCTATGTAGATTGTTTGCATCCGATCATCCCCTTTAAATTTTAGTAAATAAATCCCACAATTCGTAATAAATACACTACGATAAAAGCAAATCTTTGATCAGTGCACAGATACGGGGGACCTCCTTTGAAAAAACTCATGTTGACCACATTTTGTACGATCACGCTCGTCTCAGGCGTCTATCACACGGCAACAGGAGAATCATTCGTCTCGATGAGCCAATCCATTTCCGTTGATCAAAATGAGATCGAACGCTATTTGACGACAGAAGTGATGGAGCCAAACTTCGGCGGCGACGTATGGACGACGTATAAAATCCTCGACACGAATACAACGAAAAATGAGGTCTATGTTTGGGCGCTCATTCAAGAGTACATCCAAGAAGGAGACCGCTTCGAACAAGGCACGGGCATGTCGGTCCCACTTGTATTATACCTCGATGACAAAGACGAATCATTCACGATCCAAGGTCATCGGGTGCCTCGTGACGGTTCGTACTATCCGACCGATCTATGGACCATGTTCCCGGTCCACGTCCAAGTCTCGATTTCCCCACATCCGGATGGGACCGTCACCAAATTACATGCGCAAATGAAAGAAAAACTTTCACAAAGTCAGCAAGCGAAACACGGAAAGGGAGATTGAATTGAACATCACGAAACGCGCCATCCTTTTCTCGACCGCACTCCACCTCCTATACTTCGTCGGTACGTTCGGGATTGGCTTCATCCGAACACTCAACTATGAGCCAGACATAATCGCTCAAGCAGATTCGGTCGTCGTGTTGCAAGATGAGGTCATCCTTGGAACAACCTTGTCGCCGCTCATCTACGTGTTCACGTAGATCGGCCTCACGATCGTCCTGGCACTAGGACTGTTCGCGGCTCAACGCATGCGACGAACCCGTTGAATATCAATGACTTCGCAAAATCCAGCTCCGTTTTGTATTTATAAGTCGAACATCTCGAAACATGGATGGTCTTCTTTGAAGATTCTGAGGACAACACACATGCGTTGATGAGTGAAATCCATGCATAATGTGAAGCCAAACAAAAAGGAAATCTACACAACGATGTAGATTTCCTTTTTAGACTGCTTATAGATAACCGAGTCGCTTTAAATCTTCATAGACTAGCGAGGACAGCAGTTTCCGCCCGTCCCCGTTTAAATGATCCGGATTATGGAAATAATCTTTATTGCTGACAAATCGCTGATCACCCATATAGTTTAAGAACGGTATGTCTAGGTCGAGTGCCTCTAAATGTTGAAACACATGACGCTCCATCACGTCTTCGTCAAAGTATGCATGATACGACTCATGCACAGGCTCCATCGCCAATACGACGTTGTACCCTTGCTGTTCACAATAATCGATGATTTCTTGTAGTTGTTTCATATTTTGTTCGATGTCACGATTCTCCACAGCCTGTTTATACTGTGCTTCGACCATCTCGTATTTCCGTTCCGAATAATTTTTGCCGTTGTTCACCCACGGTTTGTGAGACTCCCATCTAAAATCACGAATCTCTCGTGACAGCGCCGTATAGACGCTCCCGCTGTTCAACGCAGGGATTGACGTGTACGTGTAGTAATCAAACGTACTGACGGGTTCGATGTCTTCCTGATCCAACACTTGATAATAGTTTTCTTTTCGTCCGATTTCCACGTTGCTGAACGTGATCTGCGAGAGCGAGACGATGACGACCCCGCCCGGACGAAGATGCTCGTCGTATTGCTTCAACATTTTAAAATCGTATTCAATCGTTTGGCTCGGCAGCGCCAAATCGAGATGCGACAGGCCGAGCGGTTTGAACGCATAGCCGAACATCGCGTGAGACGTTCCCAAGTTGATGATATCCAAAGGAAATGGGTCTTCTTGAAACGCCAACACGCCGCGGTTGTTATTATATGCCCACGACTCTTTGACAAAGTTGTTGAGCGGGATCAACAAGAGGACAACAGTGATCAACACCACCGCAATTTTCATCCATATACTTCTCATAGCAAATCCTTTCAATTGGCCCTTTTTAGAAACCACCGTAAATAAATCCTTCACTCGAAACACCGAACACAATCACCGACACAATTACGAACAGTTGAATCGCCACGTTCGTAAAGGCCGAACGCTCGGCCAGCCAGTCCCATGCCGATCCCTTCGTCCGTTCGATGTACTGAAACACGTGGACGGTCGTAAAGAAGAAAAGAAACACAATCAAATCGAGCAACGAGAATACTTCAAGTGCGTTCACCAGCTCCAGCGGCGCCCATGACGAAGGCGTCACATACAGACGGGCATGATGAAACGCTTGCGCGACCGAGTCGGACACGAAGAAGACGCGTGAGAAACAAACTAACTGGAACGTGACCGCGATCTTCAACCATTTATGAAGCTCAGGCGTCCGGTCGAGTCGAATGAAGGATGCCATCTGTTCCCGCTGATGTTTCGTCGCATCCCCGAACACGCGGTACAGACCATGAATCAGCCCCCATAAGACGAAACTCCAAGCGGCCCCATGCCAGATGCCGCTCACCAAAAACGTGATGATGATAGCGACATAAATCTGATATCGCTTCTTTTTCCCTTTGCATAACGGGATGAATATATAATCCCTTAGCCACGTCGAGAGCGAGATGTGCCATCTGTTCCAAAAATCGGCGATGGACACCGCGAAGTGAGGTTGTCGGAAGTTCTCCGTCAACTTGATGCCGAATAGCCTCGCGCTACCGATGGCGATGTCGCTGCATGCTGAAAAATCGGCATACAATTGAATCGAAAATAACATCGTCCCGAGCACAATCTCCGAACCGGTCGGATCCGGCTGACTGAACACACTTGCGACTATCGGGGCCAATCGGTCGGCGATGAGCGTCTTTTTAAAGAAGCCCCACGCGATTCGCTTCATCCCATAGCTGACATGTTCATAGTCGAACCGTTGTTCCGCCTTGAATTGAGGCAGTAGCTTCTTGGCCCGCTCAATCGGCCCCGCCACCAACTGCGGGAAAAAGGCGAAGTAAATCGAAAAGTAGCCATAATGACGCTCGGCCTTCAATTTCCCGCGGTACAGATCGACGAGATAACTGATCGCCTGAAACGTATAAAATGAAATCGCTAACGGCAAGACGATGTCTCGATACGGGATGTCATAGTTCCAGCCCATCGATGCGGCCACCGTGCGCAGCGAGTCGTTCACGAAATTAAAGTATTTGAACCAACCGAGGAACAAAACTAGAGTCGTGACGCCCACGAGCATGAGGCGCTTTTTCTGTCGCTTGCCGTCTTGTCGTTCAATGAGGATTCCCGTGACATACGTAAAGACCGTGCTCACGAGCAACAACGGGATGAATTGGATGCTTACCGTCGCGTAAAATAAGTAACTGGCCGCTAACAACAGTATCCATCGAAAGCGATGCGGCACCGTATAGTACATCGCCACCAAAATGGCTAGAAAGAGTAAAAACTCAATTGAAATAAACGTCATATCTTCACCTGATTATTCTAAACTTATGCTGCTTTCAACAGAGGCTTCTCTTGCACCAGCTTGTTTGTTCAGGTGGTGATGAGCTCTCGTTTCGGTAACGCGGAATAGAGAATTTTTCCGGATTCGTTCCGGGGAATGGAGTCGATTCGTAGAATCGTGACTCCTCTTGTATGCATCGTGTCTTTAATGACTTGTTTCACGCCGAGAGCATCGTCACGTAGCGTATATACGTACAGTTCATCATCTGCTCCCGTACAAATACACTCATGACCGTTCGCTTGTAAGAGGTCTTCCACTTCATCGAGGCTAATCCGATTTCCATGCATCTTGATCATGCGTTTGATGCGTCCGACGATGAAGAAATACCCGTCTTCATCGACATAAGCCAAATCTCCTGTATGCAGGACACCCTCGTTCTCATCTCCGCTCGTGAGATCAGACAACGCATTGGCATAACCGAACGATACGTTGGCGCCTCGATAAATCAATTCGCCGACGACGTGCGGTGAAGTAATCGTCTCACCTGTTTCATTGCGCAATGTTAATTCCCCACCAGGGATGGCGATGCCAATACTGCCTGCCTTCTCACGATTCCGGTCCGGCGGCAAATACGACATGCGTGCCGTCGCTTCCGTTTGACCATACATCATGAAAAACTGAATACCTTTTCGTTCGCACACTTCCGCAAATTTAGTGGCTAAAGCAGGCTTCAATTTTCCCCCGGCTTGTGTCAGTTTCGTCAAACTCGGCAGCTCCATCGTCTCAAACTTGAGACGGTCGAGCATCTCGTATAAGAACGGGACGCCGCCAAACGTCGTGACGTTCTGGTCACGACATAACTGCCAAAATTCCTTCTGCATGATGGACGCATCTGTCACAATGATCGTCGCCCCAGACACGAGGTGACTGTTGATGATGGAGAGACCGTATGAGTAATTCATCGGAAGCGTCGTGATGGGACGGTCGTTTTCTCCAATGTCTAGATACGACACGATTGATTCGGCGTTGTTAAAGAGGTTGGCGTAACTGAGCCGAACCAGCTTCGGGCTTCCCGTGCTACCGGATGTCGTCAAGAGGAGCGCGAGCTCGGCATGAAGTTCGTGCTCAATCGCGTGTGGACAGACAAACAGTGCATAGTCACCGTATGCGTATGCGTAATCCATTTCCTGCGCTAATAGATCATGGTCCCGATCCGCCCAAATGTACGTCGGCTGATAGCGGTCAATTAATTTCTGCAGCTGGTCCGGATGAATCGCTGCATCTAACAGGAGCGGCACGATGCGGCCGCGGAGAAAGCCGACATAGCCGAAAATTGACTCTTTATTGTTGGCGCACAAACAAAAGACAAGCGTTCGATCACCGACCTCATCCGCGATTGAATCGGCCGCCTCCATCATCTCTGCGTAGGAGTACGCCCGATCCGCATAGATGGCGGTGCGTTCTCCATACTGCTCAATCGAGTCAAAGCGCTTCATTGTCCGAAGTCCACGCCCAGTCGTGTCAATAGGTCGATGCCGGATTGATACGTATTGAAATCTGTGATTAAATCCGAATCGATATAGACGTCAAACGCGTCCTCGAGCTCCGCAATCAACGTCATATGGCCAATCGAGTCCCACTCTTTTGTGACACCGAGCTCCATTTGTTCGAATGATGCGTCTGGCTCGACATCAAGTCCGTTTATAAATGCCGTTTTATAGAGTTCGATGTTGTTCATTGGATCAATCCTTCTCCATTTCATATATAGTGTTCGTATTTTTCGATTGATAATGATAATCATTTGCTAAGTGATTCTATCACATCGCATTTTTTACGGCAATATGGCATGGGATAATTCAGGCTGTGCATCAAGAAAAACCGGCCACCTTGTTTCGGTAGCCGGTACTCAATACAAGACTTTTAGATTAGAATGGATTGCAATCAGTGTCACGTTTTAACTTAACAGTCTGCTAGCAACTTTAATCTGCTTGAATCACTTCAGCCAGTCTCACAACTTGAAGTTCCGTCTTCACTTCATTGATAGAGGAAATCGTTTCTTTTGATCGCTCGGCCATTTCTTCAGGAAGATCTTTTAGGCGTTCTCTTGAATCCGCAAGCTCTTTTTCAATTCGATCGAATTCATCTTGATCAATTTTATTCTCATTCTTTTCTTCTTTCCAAAATTGTAGTGTCTCAATGGCTTTCCCACCTGTATTTTTGACCTTTTGATACGCAGAGATTGTATAGTTCGCCGCTACAATGACATCTGTAGAGGATTCTAGGGCTTCCCTCGCTTCAATCGTTGAGGTTCGAACGTCTTCAATGTGATACACCAGTTCTGTATCCAATTCGTGCTCCATCTCTAATAACAATGCTGGATCTTTCTCAGTTTGATAGGTCTCATACAATTGACTGACCCGTTCACGTGTCTGACCCATCTCTTGTTTGATACTCGATAAGTGTTCTAATCGAAATAATACGGCGTCCACTTCATTTAACGTGCTGTTGGCAGAACTTAAATAAGAACTCATCTTACCTAACACCGGACTACTCACCACACTGTTGACTCCTGAGATGACAAGCGTCGCTGAATTGATATGTTCTAATACGTTACGGACAGGGACCATATTTTGCTCTAACCAATCTACTTGTTGGACAAGCTGAGCTAAATCTTTATCGTATTCCTTTAAATCATGAATAATTTTTGGGACTTCTCTTTCAATAGTTGTGACAGACTCTTCTTGCATATCGTCGACGCGTGATTGCATCTCCGCTTGAGCGATAGATCCGTCCGCATTCCTATTCATATTGAATTGACTGACAAAGTACCCGACTGTGCCGGATACAACTACAGACGATGCGATTGTAATTGGAATCAAATAGGTTTGAAAAAATGATGTTCGTCTGCCAGTTCGCTCTCTTTTCGATTCCATTATGAAAAGCTCCTCTACTAATATTTTTATAAAAATTACCATTTTATGATTATTTTTATCTATATTGTAAATCCGAAACTAAATATCAACAATCCTTTTTAAGATTAGACTCACAAAAAAAAAGCGACTAGAACTATTCTCTCGTCGCTGTCTGCAGGAGACTTAATAAACTAACTCTGCTTGTTTGTAAGTTCCACTAATTAGACGAACCGGCTTATGATGTGGAATAATGCTTCACTTTTAAAAAGACCACCTGTGATCTTCTGGTAAACAGTCATCACACAGCAGTTTTCCTTCGAAAGTTGCTCCATTACACAACTGTAACAATGGATTACTTTTTTCTCTGTCTGTTATCCAACGTCCACAAGTTGAGCATTGTCCACAATTCAGTGAAACTGGATCTAAGACAACCGTGGAGCAACTTTCCCATTTCACATTCATTTCATTCGTACCTATTCTGATTGTTTGGTTATGACACAGCTCATTCGTAATCAAATCAATCATCCCAAAATCTTTATGTCCTTCAGTTTCTTCTACTTCCACCAAAAAAGATACATTGATTAAAACTGTTTTTTTCAAAGTTAAGTCTCCTTTTAGATATTCAATGCATGAGAGTTTTAATTAGAGTAGGTATCTTTTCCTCAAGTTTCCCTTCAACAAGACTACCATTCGGCAGCAGAGAAGATTCGCCTGCAAAAAGCGTCAAAACCAGTGAGTGGCTCTGACGCTTCAATCATTTTTTTATGTGATCACTTATGATACTGCTCGTTCCGATTGATCCGCCGACCTTCTTCAATTACCACGGTAGCTTCGAACCGCTTATTTCTTCTTCCCATAGTTTATGGAGCTCATTTAACACCTTCATCGACAGCTCACCTTCTGATGCAGAAATATTGTGTTGCAGTTGTGCAATATTTCTCGCCCCAGGAATGGTGGTAGACACTTCTTCGAAAGAGAGAACATATTGGAGTGCCGCTTGTACCATCGAGCGCTCTTCTCCAAGAATGAGACGAACTTTTTCTACCAATCGAGCTCTTCTCTGAATTTCTTCTTCACTCCATCTGTCCCGAATCCCGCTAAATTTACTATGACGATCATACTTTCCAGTTAGCCAACCTGAATCGAGTGGAATCTTGGCAATGATTCCGACGCCTTGTTGGCATGCCAGCTTGATTGACTCGGCTGGTTCCTGATGAAACATATTGAACATGACCTCAATCACCTGACTGTCGGTATGCTTGATTAATTCGGTCACTTCTTTTCCCGTATCAACCGAAGCCCCATACGCTTTAATTTTCCCTTCAGCTTTTAGCTGTTCTAGTAACTCAAACTGCGGAGATTCACTAGTTAGCGTTGAGAACGGAGGATTATGTAGTAAGAGGCAGTCTAAATAATCGGTCTGTAATCTGCGTAAACTACTTTCGACAGATAACCGTAACTGCTCTGGTTCAAAGTTCAGCTCTCCATTTGAATGATGGCCGCCCTTACTACTAATGACGACTTGATCTCGTTTTCCTCTAACGGCTTTTCCGATCAACTCTTCACTTTTCCCGGCTCCATAGTTTGGTGCTGTATCAAAAAACGTGCAATCTTCATCCATTGCTTGTTCCACTAAATGGATAGCTTCTTCATCCGTCATCTTGCCCCAGTCTTTTTCATTACCTAACTGCCATGCTCCAAAGCCGATCTCCGATACTTCAATCCCTGAATGTCCCAATGGTCGTTTTTTCATTTTTAACCTTCCAACCTTTCTGTCTAGAAAGAGTTATCATCAAATGAGGGTTTTCAATTTATTATAGTGACTGATCCTTGGTGTTTCAATACACATAATTACTTCAGATAACTCCTAGCGACGGCTACGATGTCTATGAATTCACTTTAGCCTTTCTTCACGCTTAAGACGGTCACAGTTATCAATATGATCGCCATTCCACATAGTTGAACAACGTTGAGTGTTTCACTGAGGAGAAAAAATCCAAAAGAGGACGCAGTGACTGGCTCGACCATGGCAATAACAGAAGCTGAAGTTGGCGACGTTTTCTCCAAACCTACTACGTATAAAAAGAAGGATAAACCCGCACCAAAGATCCCTAATAGAATCATCCAGAACCAGTCTGGTGAGTAAATGACGGATACTGCTTCATTCAAATCTGTGAAGAACAACATGATGAACGTAAACGTAAGAAAAGCGATTGCCAAAATCCCTTGTGGTTCTCCATGCTTTGAAGCATATTTAAAACCAAAAATAAACAACGCATATGATAGTCCGGCGCCTAGGCCCGCTAGAAGTCCAATCGTTGTAACCTGATCAGAGCCGACATTGTAAACTTCCGTCAGCAAGACGACACCAACCATCACGAAAGCGATTGCTATGAATTTGAAGAGAGACGGTTTTTCCAGATGAAATATAAACGAGATAAGGAGAACAAAGATAGGTGCCGTGTACATCAAGGCCGCCGCTACGGCGACGCTTGATTCTGAGATGCTAACAAAGTAAAAAACAAAGTTTCCTACTATCCCAATGCCTGCTACGACGGCCCAAAGGCATAAGCGTTTGTTTAACCGGACTGGTCGAAATGCAAACCAAATTAGAAGACATATTAATCCTACAGTTCCTCTGTAAAAAGAAACGACCAAAGGGTCCCAACCTTTCTCCATTAAAAAACTGCCAAGTCCACCGGAGATACCCCATAAAATTGCCGATAAAGCCACTAACACCAGGCCCTTATTAAGCATATTATTACCTCCACATTCCTCATTTAATCTATGTGGAGGTAACTATACCTTTTAATCAAAAATTTATAACTTGATTTTGGTGCAGTTTACGACTAAATTCTCATTTATTTATGGTACGGTTCATTCCGATTGATCCGATACGCCCGATAAATCTGCTCACACAAGACGAGCTTCATCAATTGATGCGGAAACGTCATTTTCGAAAATGAGATCGTATCGTCCGACCGTTTCATGACGTCGTCGGATAAGCCGAGCGACCCACCAATGACGAAGGCGATTTTGCTCTTGCCGTACGTCGCCAACTTGTCGAGCTCACGGGCGAACTCTTCACTCGTCCGCTGCTTGGCGTCGATGGCGAGAGCGATGACGTGCGTGTCCGGACTGATTTTCGCCAAAATCCGCTCGCCTTCTTTTTGTTTTACTAGAAACATGTCAGCTTCACTCAAATGTTCGGGCGCTTTCTCGTCCGCAACCTCGATTTCATGCACTTTCGCGTATGCCGACAGGCGCTTCGTATACTCCGCAATTCCTAGTTTCAAATATTTTTCTTTTAATTTGCCGACCGTGATAATTGAAATATTCATCCAATTCTTCCTTTTTCCACAGTTTTTTCGGAGTTATCCATAGGGTTATCCACAGAGTTATCCACAAATCCACATGTTGACAATCATTTTTTGCTTGACACAACATATGTTGCATCGGCATCACAGAACTCACATTTCACTTGTCCACTTGACGATAGTTCTTCGAGCAACGGGTACTCCCCGGTCTCATCGACAATGATGTCTAAAGCGATTTCAACATGTTCCTTGCATACTTTTTTTTCCACAAATTTTCCTCCTTAAAAAAGAAGCGTCGCCGCTCCTTTACGTTGCTTCTGTTAATGTGGCCTCGGTCGTTTCTGCCTTGCCTCGCCGTGTATATTCGATGACGATGTTATCCCCGACCGCGGCGTCTCGGTACAAAGCATCACGTAAATCGACGTAGCGTTTAATCTCACGGTCGCCGATCTTCGTGATGACGTCCCCGACGCGAAGCCCTGCTTGTTCGGCCGGACTACCGGGTGTGATCGCTTCGATGAACACCCCGTCCTCTTTGTCAAAACTGATGCCGTATTCTTCCCGGACGTTGCCCGGGACGGCGATGACTTCTTGGATCGTGACGCCGAGCTGAGCCCGTGTCACCCGTCCGTCACGCTCGAGCATGTCGATGACCGGTAGCGCCACGTTGACCGGGATCGAGAAGCCGACCCCTTCGACGCTCGCTTCGGCGATCTTCATCGAGTTGATGCCGACGAGCTCACCGCGGATGTTGATGAGTGCCCCGCCCGAGTTGCCGGGATTGATGGCGGCGTCGGTCTGGATGACTTCGGCGTTATAATCCATGAGACCGTCCGCGTTCGTATCGACCGGCACGGTCCGTTCGACACCACTGACGATACCACGCGTGACCGAGTTTGAAAAGACGCCGAGCGGGTTGCCAATCGCCATCACGGTCTCGCCGGCCTGTAGCACCGTCGAATCGCCGAGCACAATCGGATTGACGTCGATATTCTCCGGCAGTTTCACGGAGGCGACCGCCAAGTCGTTGAGCGGGTCTTCTCCTAAAATCGTGGCCGGGGCGACTTGCCCATCGGCGAAAGCGACGTTGATCTCGTCCGCTTCCTCGATGACGTGGAAGTTCGTGACGATGTACGCCGTGTCCCCGTCGACTTTATACACGACACCAGAGCCCGCACCGGCCTCCCATTGCGAGTCCGAGGTGAAGGCGCGCTGGATGTTCGTGATGCTGACGACGGACGTCTTCGCGCCCGTGACGGCGGCCGTGATGTCCGACTCCGTGACGGTGACGGCTTGCTCGGTACGGACCAGTTCGTTTGTAACAAAACGAGAGGTCGGCGAATCCCAGAGCATCATCGCGAAAAAGAATAACGCCGCTCCTAAGAATCCGCCAACCCCTCCGAGTAATAACGGTTTTACATTCAGCCGTGGCTTATGGCGCACGTGTTCCTCTTGCTTCGGACGCCACTCGCTTCGGGATGGATAAGTCGATGGTGAATCGTTCATTGATGCTGCTTCGTGCTCTAAAGGTTCGACGTCTTGAGGTTCATACTCATGGTGTCTCTCTTCGTTCACGACGCGCCCCCCCTTCAGGACAGTGTTACCTGTCTTTTCCCAAGTTCGCTTATAAAGAAACGAGCGGACATGGGATTAATGGGTCGGTGTCATGCAGTTTGATGCGTCCGAGATCGACGTCACGCATGCCGAGCGTCTGTGCGACGCTCATCTGCGCGAGTTCTTTCATATTGTTGTCTTTACTGAGGTGGGCCAAAAAGATCCGTTTCGTCCGGTCACCGATGACCTCGCTCATGGCGATGGCGGCGTCTTCGTTCGAGACGTGGCCATAGTCCCCGAGGATACGCCGTTTGACGCTCCACGGGTACCGTCCCATCTGCAGCATCGAGACGTCGTGGTTCGACTCAAAGATGAAGTCGTCCGCGCCGCGGATGAGCCCTTTCATCCGGTCCGAGACGTACCCGGTGTCGGTGATGTGGGCCAACCGCTTGCCGTCATGGGCGAACTGATAAAACATCGGGTCGGCCGCATCGTGGCTAACGTTGAACGACTCGATCTCGATGTCCCCGAACTGTTTGACGTCACCGACTTCGAAATGAAACTTCAAGGCCGGGTCGATCTTGCCGATTTTGTCTTCCATCGCTGCCCACGTCTTCGTGTTCGCGTAGATCGGCAAGTTGTACTTCCGGGCGAGGATCCCGACTCCTTTAATATGGTCGGAGTGCTCATGTGTGACGAGCAGTGCGTCGATACCCTCGAACGACTGGCCGATGTCTGTGACGCGTTGCTGCATCGCCTTGCCGGTCAATCCGGCGTCGACGAGCAATTTCGCCCGGTCCGTCTCAATATAGAGCGCGTTGCCGGTCGAACCGCTCGCGAGCACACTGTAGCGTAAAGTCACTCGATCACTCCTTTCAGTCTTCTAAATTAAATTCAACCCGTTCGACCGTCCCATCGATCGCATTGACGAAATACACGTTGTCGTCGATGGCGATCGACCAGAGCGGCGGCATGATGACCAAGCTGCCGGAACTGTCGAGCGGTAAGCTATAAAACCCGGTGTTGATGGCGCGCATCTCTTGGTTCGGCTGGAAGTACTTCCGGGCCGCGAGTTGTGAGATCGCCTCACTCGCTGTCAAGACTAGGTCGTCTTGCGATTTCGACGACAAGTTCGTCAAATGGCGCTGCTTGTAGTCGGTCACTTCGTAGTTTTCGTTCAATTGGAGCAATAATAGGGACGGACCGATATATGTCTCCGTACCCGCCTCGATTTCCGGGTTCGAGAAAATCTTATTTTTTTCATACGTCTGAACGAATGCGAGTTGGCGCGTCTCTTGGTCAAACCGCCAGTAGGCGTACTCTGACCCGAACGGCACGTACTCGGTGACGAACGTCGTCGCCGTCGTCCGCAAGTCGTTCTCGTCGAGCGGGACAGCTTGTTTGAGCTCAACTTCAAGCTGCATGTTGTCGAGCGTCGTCGCTAGTTGTACTTCACGATTTTTCGTAATCATCGACGCCGACATCTGCTCAGACGAGCCGGTCAAATAACCGATATCCCGTCCCATCCGCGGCAATTTCGATGCGTCGACGTCACGTTGGTCTAAGATTTGGGCGATTGATGTGTTGTCGCTCGTCACGACCTCGGTCGCCCACGTTTCCGTCAAGAGCTGGAACAACAGGTAGATGTTCAGCGCGAGGAAGGCGAGGATTAGAATCGTTTTCGCTTTACTCCAATCCACGGTACATCATCCTCTCTGTCCAATCTTCCGGCTTATCGTACGGGATCCATCTCCCAGCTTCACGGACGAACCAGTTCGGGGAGAACGTGACGTAACGGCTCGCGTCTTCATTGTATTCGATCTCATAACCGGGACGAATCTCGGTCACGTTTTCGAACCGGTCTGCGTTGACGAGCGTATCGATGACGTCTTGCCCGTCCGCAAGCTGTGTCGTCCCGACCGAGATCAACCGATCGATCTCGAGATGGTGACGCGTGATGGACCGGACTTGTGCCCCGTCATTTTCAACGCGCAGTGTGGATAAGTCGATCGCATCGTTGTTGATAAACGCATCACGTTGGCTAAAGACAGGGTGCCCTTTCACGTGAAACCGAAACACGGTCGTCTCAAAGCCTTTGTTCGCTGGTGTGATCGCATCGAAACGAAGGGACAGCCCTTGACTCTCTGACGTCTCATCGACCCAGCCGCCATGAAAGTTGACGAAGTCGACGATCGTATCAAGCCCGATCGCCGACTCGCGCTCGGTGCTATTGCGTGACAAGTTACGGTAGCGGCTCGCGTTCAACGTCGCGTCATACTCGGCGACGCTGATCCCGTTCGTGAGTGCGCCGACCGAACTCGCCGGATCGACTTCTTGAACGTTCGGGTCCCCGGGGAAGAACGTATCGCGCATCCAATCAAGGCGTGCCGAGATTTGGATTTGTGAGACGTCATAAGCGAACAGCTCGTTCATCTCAGGCCCGACGACCGGGATATAGTTGACCCGCTCATCCGTGTACGTGACACGTTGCATCGCGCGGTTCGAATCTTTTAAGAACAAACTGTTGACGTCCCCTTGTCCGGCTTTAGAGAGCCGACCTTCCCACAACGACTGATCGCTCATGATCGCCCGGACTTTCCAGACGTTGTCGTCCATGAAGATGAGCGCCCGTTGCGGTACTTTCCCTGACAGGCTGTAAGATCCGGGCAGAATGTAACTGAGTGTGTCTGCATAGTATGGTTCCGGTAAAATCAGTTCAACTGCCTCGTTGACACCGGCATACAAGCTCGGTACGTTTTTGACGGCGAGCGGTTTAAACTCGTTCGCCTCGAACGCGTCGCGAATGACCCGAGCGATTTGCTTCGGCGTGTTCTTCGTCGCAAAGACAGCGTTGTTCTCGTGGACGACCGTCTGGGTTGGCACGATAATTTGCCTCGCCTGACGTTGCAGCGACTCATCCACCGTCGCCACTTGGGTCTCGGATTGAACCGATTGATACTTCGGATGGTAATCCCAAAGGATGACCGTTTGGACGATCGACGTGACGATCAAGGTAAGCAAGACGAGCGATTTCACTAGTTCTGGCTTCGCCAAGAAGCGAGGTCGTCCCATCAGTCATTCACCTCCACGATCGTATCGAACGGGATGGTGAAGTAAATCGTCGTCCCACGTCCAAACTCGCTCTCCGCCCAAATGTCGCCACCGTGGGCTGAAACGACTTCCTTGGCAATCGACAGACCGAGTCCGGTCCCGCCGATATTTCGCGCTCGGGCCTTGTCGACCCGGTAAAAGCGTTCAAAGATTTTCTTCAAATTCGACTTCGGAATCCCGACACCTTCATCTTTGATACCGATGACGAGCCGTTTCGCCCGCAGCATCGTCCGGAACGTGATCGTCCCACCTTCTGGAGAGAACTTGACCGCGTTCGTGATGATGTTGTCGATGACTTGCGTCATCTTATCTTGATCGGCGTGCACGTAGACGCGACGCTTCATGAGTTTCCGGCGGAACTGGATCGTTTCGCCTTTCGTCATCTCATGGCGCTCGATTATATCGTTGAAGAATTGGATGAAGTCAAACTTCACTTTTTGCATCGTATACTCTTTACTGTCCATCTTCGAGAGCTGGAGTAAGTCGTTGACGAGACGAATCATCCGTTCGGTCTCGTTTTGAGTCGTCTCAAGGAACCGCGGTGCGAGCTCATCATCTTTGTACGCGCCTTCGGCGAGCACTTCGAGATAGCTCCGCATCGTCGTGAGCGGCGTCCGCAGCTCGTGGCTGACGTTGGCGACGAACTCACGGCGGTCTTGTTCGACTTGCTCTTGCTCGGTCACGTCGTGCAAGACGACGATGAGTCCGGTGATCGGACCGCTATGTTTTTGAATTGGTGAGAAGTAGGCGCGGACGAGGAACAGTTCTTCGTCCGTGCTCAGATCGATTAATTTCGTCGGCATCGTCCCGTCTTCCGGGATGACGATCTCATCATCAAACTCGAGCAGGCTCTGCAGATTCGCTCCCATCGCCTCTTCTTCGGCGACGCCAATCATATCGCGGGCCTGATCGTTCATGAGGATGACCCGGAGCGAGCGGTCGGTCGCGACGACACCGTCCGACATGTTCTCTAACACGCTCGTCAAGCGCCGTCGTTCCGCCTCGGTCGTCGCGTTCGCTTCCATCAGTTCATCGGTCAATTCGTTAAAGGCGTAGGCGAGTTGACCGACCTCATCGTCAGAATAGACTTTAACTTTCCGCGAGAAGTTTCCTTTTCTCATCTCGACGGCTTGACGACGCATGTCCGCAATCGGCCGCGTGATCGTCCGTGACAGCAAAATTCCGAGGATGGACGTGATAATCAAGGCGATGAGCGTACCGGTCGCAAGGATCCTCGTCACTTGCTCCATCTGGTTGTATATCGATTGCATCGACGCCTCGATATAGATCATCCCGGTCGTCGTCCCATCGACCTCAGATTTGATCGGGACGGCGACGACGCGCATCCGCTCGTTCGAGTCCTCATAGACGAGCGTCTCTTGCGCACCGCTTGTCGCGAACGATTTTTGAATGAATGAACTCGCCGTCCGTTGTCCGACGAGGCTTTGGTTGTTTTGGTTCGAAGTCGCCCGGACGACACTGTTCGTGTCGATAATTTGGACTTCGCGAATGTCGTCAGCTAGCGTCGTGCTCTCCGTAAACTCAGACAGCAGTTGATCCAGTACCTGGTTCAACTGCTGATCAGTAGTCGAGTCACCGCCGTTCGATGCGATCCCTTCACTGACGTTGTAGCTCAGAAGGTTGGCCCGATCGACGAGCGACTGCGAGAAGTTGTTGATGTATTGTCGTTCGAGGGAGCGTACGAAGTACACTCCGATGACTTGCATCGCAACAAGGATGAGCAGCGCATAGATGACGACGAGCTTCCACTGGATAGATTTAAAGAAGTTCGTCCGTTTCATCGTTTAGTCTTCTTCTCCCGCTTTTAAATAGTACCCGACACCGCGGCGCGTAATAATATACGTCGGTGTACTCGGGCTGTCTTCGACCTTCTCCCGCAAACGGCGGACCGTCACGTCGACCGTACGCACGTCTCCGAAGTAGTCGTAACCCCACACCGTCTGAAGCAAATGCTCGCGCGTCATCACTTGGCCGATGTTTTGGGCCAGGTAATGGATGAGCTCAAATTCACGGTGCGTCAGTTCGATCTTCTCTTCGCGTTTCGTGACCATGTATGAATCCGGATGAATCGTCAAGTCACCGATCACGATATCGTTCGCGTTGGCGCCTTTCGCTTCGACAGCCGGTGCCGTCGCGTGACGACGCATGTTCGCTTTGACGCGGGCTAAGAGCTCGCGTGAGCTGAACGGCTTCGTGACGTAGTCGTCAGCGCCGAGTTCGAGACCGAGTACTTTGTCGATCTCCGAGTCTTTCGCCGTCAACATGATGATCGGCATATCATACTTCTTACGCACTTCACGACACACTTCCATGCCGTCTTTGAGCGGGAGCATGATGTCAAGCAAGATCAAATCAGGCTTGACCTCCTCGACTTTCACGAGTGCCTCTTCCCCGTCATAAGCGACGTGGACGACATAGCCCTCTTTTTCAAGTTTAAACTTCAATATATCAGCGATTGGTTGTTCGTCATCTACCACTAAAATCGTACGATCCATTCAGTGAGTCCTCCTCTATCGTTAAACGTACACGTCTTATTGTAACTCTTTTTCAATGGGTTAGAAAGCGTGGTCCATTTCCACGGAAATGAAAAAAGAGCCGCGAGGGCTCTTAGTCTTATGCTTCGTAGATGTCACGCAAGATGACTGTCTGTTCACGCGCCGGTCCGACCGAGAACGTCAACAGTTCGATGCCCGTCAACGCTTCGATGCGCTTGACATAGCGCTGTGCGTTCACCGGCAAGTCTTCGAACTTGCGGACCCCTGTGATGTCTTCCGTCCAGCCTGGGAGCTCTTCAAACACCGGCTCACACTTCTCGAGGACGCGGAAGTTAGGTGGGTACTCATCGAGGAGCTTGCCTTCGTACTCGTACGCCGTACAAATTTTAAGCGTCTCAAGACCTGTCAACACGTCGATCGAGTTGAGGCATAGGTCAGTGATGCCGCTGACACGACGCGAGTGGCGGACGACGACCGAGTCGAACCAACCGACACGGCGCGGACGTCCTGTCGTCGTACCGTACTCCTTACCGACTTCACGGATCATGTGACCGATCTCGTCATCGAGCTGGGTTGGGAACGGGCCGTCTCCGACGCGCGACGTGTACGCTTTACAGACGCCGACGACGTGGTCAATCTTCGAAGGTCCGATTCCGGCACCGCTCGATACCCCGCCTGACGCCGCGTTCGACGATGTGACGAACGGGTACGTCCCGTGATCGATGTCTAACAGCACACCTTGCGCGCCTTCGAATAGGATTTTCTGTTCTTCGTCGAGCGCATCGTTCAACACGACCGATGTATCACACACGTACTTGGCAAACTGTTGGCCGTACGCATAGTATTCTTCAAAGATATCATCGAACTCGACCGCGTCGACTTCATACATCTTGACGAACATCCGGTTTTTAATTGCGAGGACCGTCTTCAGTTTCTCGGCGAACACTTCCTTGTCGAGTAGGTCAGCGATCCGGATCCCGATCCGTGCCGCTTTGTCCATGTAACAAGGGCCGATCCCTTTGAGCGTCGTCCCGACTTTCGCGTCACCTTTCGCATCTTCTTCAAGCTTGTCTTGAAGCTGGTGATACGGCAAGATGACGTGGGCCCGGTTTGAGATGCGGAGGTTGTCCGTGCTCACGCCGCGCTCATGTAAGTATGCAAGCTCTGTAATAAGCGACTTCGGGTTGACGACCATCCCGTTCCCGATGACACATGTCTTGTCCGAATAGAAGATCCCCGATGGAATCAAGTGAAGTTTATACTTCGTATCATTGAAGACGATCGTATGACCAGCGTTGTCTCCCCCTTGATAACGCGCGACGACGTCGGCTTGTTTAGACAAGAAATCGGTGATCTTCCCTTTTCCTTCATCGCCCCACTGCGTTCCCACTACGACTACTGATGACATAATGAATCCTCCTTGTAGATAAACGTTCTGTTCAAACCATTGGTAAGTGTACACTTGACACTTCAGAAAGTCAACCTAATACCGAACGATAATTTTATGTATTAACCTTTCGTTCGTTATTGACTCGCATTCAATTACTATTTTCCCGATTCTACAAAAAAACACCACCGATCTCACATCGGTGGTGCGAAGGCTTGCGTCTCCATGTTGACGAACTTGTTGTACTCTTTCCGGAACGAGAGTTTGACCGTGCCGGTCGGACCGTTACGCTGTTTGGCGATGATGATCTCGATCGTGTTGGCGTCTTCACTCTCTTTATCGTAATAGTCGTCCCGGTACAAGAAGGCGACGATATCGGCATCTTGCTCGATTGCTCCGGATTCCCGGATATCCGACATCATCGGCCGTTTGTCTTGACGGCTCTCTACGCCACGCGAGAGCTGCGACAAGGCAATGACCGGTACTTGGAGTTCCCGGGCGATCGCTTTGAGCGTACGCGAGATCTCAGAGACTTCTTGTTGCCGGTTCTCGCCCGGCTTGCCGTTCCCGACAATGAGCTGCAAGTAGTCGATCATGATCATGCCGAGACCGTACTCTTGCTTCAAGCGGCGGCATTTGGCCCGAATCTCGTTGACGCGAAGACCTGGTGTATCATCGATAAAGATACCGGCCTGTGATAACGACGACATCGCGAGCGATAGCCGTCCCCAGTCCTCAGACTCGAGTCGCCCGGTCCGCAGACGCTGCGCGTCGATATTGCCTTCCGCACAGAGCATCCGCATGACGAGTTGTTCGGCACCCATCTCAAGACTAAAGATGGCGACGTTTTCGCCCGTACGGACGGCGACGTTTTGCGAGATGTTGAGGGCGAAGGCCGTCTTCCCGACAGAAGGACGGGCAGCCACGATGATGAGGTCGTTACGCTGGAACCCGGCCGTCATCTTGTCGAGGTCACTAAAGCCGGTCGCGATCCCGGTGATCTCACCGCTCGATTGATGCAGCTTCTCGATCGTCGAATAGGCATCCGACAAAACCGAACCGATCGAATGGAAACTCGATTGGCCTTTCCGCTGCGAAACTTTTAAAATGTTTCGCTCGGCATCAGATAGGACCGCATCGACTTCGTCTTGACGCTCGTATCCGTCCGAGACGATATTCGTCGCCGTCCGGATGAGACGCCGGAGCGCCGCCTTTTGATCGACGACGTTCAAATAGTACCCGATGTTCCCGATGGCAGGAACCGCCTCGGCGATTTCGGCCAAGTAGTTCAATCCACCGATCTCATCGAGGATTCCTTGTGATTGGAGCTCCGAACTGAGCGTGACCAAGTCGACGAGTTCCCCGCGGTCGTTGATCTTCAGCATCGCTTCGAAGATCCGTTGATGGCTGACACGATAAAAGTCGTCCGGGTCGACTCGTTCCGAGGCCGTGATCAGCCGGTCAGAATCGAGAATAACTGCCCCAAGGACGGCTTGTTCCGCCTCAACGCTATGTGGCGGAGTATTGACTTGAATCGCATCACTCATTCGTTTCTACCTCGCCTTCAAGCTTCTTGAACATGTACGTTTAACAGTGCCGTGACGTCATGATGCAACTTCACGGGCACTTTTGTGAAACCGAGCGCTTTGATCGGATGTTCAAGTTCGATTTTACGCTTATCGATCTTGTAACCCATCCCTTTGAGCGCTTCACCGATCTGTTTACTCGTTACCGAGCCGAAGACACGGCCACCTTCGCCTGATTTCGTCTTGACGACGATCGTCTCTTTTTCAAGCTTGTCTTTCAACTGTTGTGCGGCTTTCAGCTCTTCTTCGGCTGCTTCCTCGGCACGGCGTTCTTTCGCTTGAAACGCCTTCAAGTTGCCTGGTGTCGCCTCGACTGCCAAATTTTGCTTGAAGAGTACGTTTTTTGCGTAAGCATCGGCGACGTTTTTCACGTCCCCTGCCTGTCCTTGACCTTTAACATCTACTTTTAAAATGACTTTCATTCCGATTCCTCTCCCTCGTTTTCATCTGTCGTGTAATGATCGATCGCTTCTTTTAACAGCTGTTTCGCCTCGTCGCGACCCACGTTCAACTGCGTGGCCGCGTTCGTCAAGTGGCCGCCTCCGTCGAGCATCTCCATGATGACTTGAACGTTGACGTCGCCGAGCGAACGGGCACTGATCCCGGTCCGACCGTCTGGCAAGATGGCGATGACGAACGACGCCTTGACGCCTTCCATGTTCAGGAGTTGGTCCGCCGATTGGGCGATCAACACTTGATGATGGGCCTCGTCGTCTGAAGCGACCGCGATTGCCATACCGCCTGCATAAATGTCGGTATTCTCTAAAATATGCGACTGTTCGATATAAGAATCGAGATCTTGCCGCATGAAATGTTGGACGAGCACGGTGTCCGCTCCTTGAATCCGGAGGAATGAAGCGGCATCAAACGTCCGCGACCCGGTCCGGAGCGTGAACCCTTTCGTATCGACCATGATTCCGGCAAGGAGCGACGTCGCCTCTAAAATCGACAGTTTGCGGGTACCCGCTTGATATTCAATCAACTCTGTCACGAGTTCACACGTCGACGACGCGTAAGGTTCCATGTAGACGAGCACCGGGTCCTCGATAAACTCTTCGCCGCGACGATGATGGTCGATGACGACGACTCGTTCGGCCCTGTCTAAAAGATCCCGTGAGATGACGAGTGAGGGACGATGCGTGTCGACGATGACGAGAAGTGTCTGGTCATCGATGAGCGGTTGCGCCTCAAACTCCGTCAAAAAGTGGCTGTACAAGTCTTCATCATTCTCGACTTCGTGGACGAGCCGTTGAATCCCGACACTCGTCTCGCCGGCCGGGATGACGACGTACGCCTCACGACCGACAAACTCAGCGAGCTTCATGATTCCAATCGATGCGCCGAGCGAATCCATGTCCGGGTTTTTATGTCCCATGATGAGGACACGGCTCGACTCTCGAATCAAATCACGCATCGAGTTCGAGATGACGCGGGCACGTACCCGCGTCCGTTTCTCGGTCGGATTCGTCTTGCCGCCGAAGAAGCGGACTTTTCCGTTATGACGTTTGACGACGACTTGGTCACCACCGCGCCCGAGCCCTAAATCGAGGCTCGATTGGGACAAGTTGCCGAGTTCGGTCAGCGTCGTCTCGCCGCAGCCGATTCCAATCGAGAGCGTGAGCGGAATTTTATGTTCCTTCGTCGCTTCCCGGACCTCATCAAGAATCGAGAAGCGATTGGTCTCGAGTTCCGAGAGCGTTCGTTCGTTCATGACGAGGAAAAACCGGTCGGCAGCCGTCCGACGCATATAAATGTGATATTTTTGCGCCCACTGGTTCAAGAGAACGGTCACACGGCGGTTGATTTCGCTGCGGACCTGTTCATCGACCGCAGTCGACATCTCATCGTAGTTGTCTAAGTAGAGGACGCCGATCACTGTCTGCGTTTCAGAGTACTTCTGTTCAATCTCCGCCTCGTCCGTCATATCGAACAAGTACAGCGTTTGATATTCCTTATTGTACAGGACACGGTATACACGGTCCCCGACTTCAATCGTCGCCTCGTCCTCTTCCTCCTCGATCAACTCCGTAAAGGCCGAATGAATCGAGTCGATCGAGATGCCCAGTTCCATCTCAAGTTCAAAGATGAGTCGGGACTGTTCATTGAACCAACTGATGCGCCGGGTCTCATCGAATATTAGAATCCCGATCGGCATACTCGTGAGCGCTTCTTTGCCGACATCCTCAATCCGATGTGAGAGCGAGTGGACGTAACGTTCCCACGCTTTGCGTTCTCGCCGGATCGTCACTTGCTGATACGTGAAGAAGATCAGCGTGCCCACGAACAGGGTGATTGCCGCCACAATGCTGTAGAACGCCAATCCTAACGAAACGAGCATTCCAATCACATACGGAATCGCGTAACGTGCGTATTGGTTCTTCACTGATGTTATTGCTTCACCACTGTGCATGTGTGCCTCCTAAAATGAGTGCCTAGCACTCATGATGTCTAAATGGTTTCTGCTCTATCATACCATATCTGCCGGTTTCACTTACACTCCTACGTGGAGACAGAAAACAAAAAAACGACTTACCCCAAAGGATAAGCCGTGTGTCAAACATTACTCTGCAACGTATGGAAGCAAAGCCATTTGACGTGAACGCTTGATAGCGACAGTAAGTGGACGTTGGTATTTCGCTGAAGTACCGGTCACACGACGTGGAAGAATTTTCCCACGCTCTGAAACGAAGCGCTTGAGTAATTCTACGTCTTTATAATCGATATGAGTGATGTTGTTCGACGTAAAGAAACATACTTTACGACGACGACGACCTCCTGGACGACGTGCCATGTGAAGACCTCCTTTATTAGTTTAGTTTCGAATCGACGCGATCAAAATGGTAGATCGTCATCCGATAAGTCGATTTTGCCGCCACCCGAGAACGGATCTGCTTCAAAACCTTTGTTTGAAGATTGGTTTGAAGATTGGTTTGAGGACTGAGATGAAGTCGAAGAAGCGGCTGCGCCCCATCCTGATCCACTTGACTCACCACCACCGAAAACATCTCCCGCTGGTGCTGTATCACGTTGCGCTGAGGCACCGCGTGGTTCAAGGAAGCGTACGCTATCTGCTACGACTTCTACCCGGTAACGACGTTGGCCATCTTGACCCTCGTAACTACTGATTTGAAGGCGACCGTCTACGCCGGCCATGCTGCCTTTTTTCAAATATTGCGCCACGTTCTCTGCTTGTTTGCGCCAAACGACACAATCAATAAAGTCCGCCTCACGCTTCCCATCTTGTCCAGTAAATGGACGATCGCAAGCGAGAGTGAAGCGAGTTACGGCGATTCCGCTCTGCGTATAACGCATTTCTGGATCGCGTGTCAATCGACCAACTAACACAACTCGGTTAATCATCTCAAAGCTCCCCTTTCACAATATGAAGCGTCAAGAATCAACGCTCATCTTTAGTTGTCATTTGACGGACAACGTCATCAGAGATCTTCATGAGACGCTCTGTTTCTTGGATCGCTTTAGGTTCAGCAGTGATGCTAAGAAGAACATAGTATCCTTCGCGCATTTTGTTGATCTCGTAAGCGAAACGACGTTTACCCATATCTGTTGTTTTTTCAACAGTACCTCCGTTTTCAGTGATGACGTTGTTAAAACGTTCAACCAACGCTTTTTTAGCTTCCTCATCAACTGATGGACGGATAATGTAAAGTAGTTCATATTTACGCATTATCTTTCACCTCCTCTTGGACTAGCGGCTCCTACCGGTTGCAGGAGCAAGGAGCAAACAATTGTTTTACTCACGTCATAATATACTATCAAACTTATTTGCATTTTACAATACGTTTCAAGGAAATGTCTTAAACATTGAAGCGGAACGTGACTACGTCGCCATCTTCGAACACATATTCTTTACCTTCTGAACGCAACTTGCCTTGCTCTTTGACGAGTGCCATGTTGCCGGCAGCCGACAAGTCTTCGTACGAGACGACTTCGGCCCGGATGAATCCGCGCTCAAAGTCCGAATGGATGACGCCGGCACACTGAGGAGCCTTCATCCCTTGTTTGAACGTCCAAGCACGGACTTCTTTCTCACCTGCCGTGAAGTATGTGGCGAGACCTAGCGTCGAGTACGCGGCATGGATCAGCTGATCGAGGCCAGACTCTTCAATCCCGAGGTCTTGTAAGAACTCAAGGCGCTCTTCTGGCTCAAGCTCAGAGATTTCTTCCTCGATGCGCGCACAGATGACGATCACTTTCGCATCTTCCGTCGCGGCGTGTTCACGCACGGCTTGCACGTACTTGTTGTTGTCCGAGTCCGCGACTTCGTCTTCGCTCACGTTCGCGACGTAAAGCATCGGTTTCATCGTCAACAGTTGGAAGTGTTTGACGATCGCGAGTTGGTCTTCCGTCAATTCGGCTACACGGGCCGGGCGCTCTGATTCGAGGACCGCTTGAACGATCTCGAGTGCTTCAAGTTCTTGGGCGGCCCCTTTATCTTTTGACTTCACCATTTTTTGAACGCGCGTGATGCGCTTGTCGACAAGTTCGAGGTCCGCCAAGATGAGCTCGAGGTTGATTGTCGTGATGTCATCGATCGGCGACACTTTACCGGCGACGTGGGTGATGTTGTCATCTTCAAAACAACGGACGACTTGGCAAATCGCGTCCACTTCACGGATGTTGGCTAGGAACTTGTTCCCGAGACCTTCTCCTTTTGATGCTCCTTTGACGATTCCAGCGATATCTGTAAATTCGAACGCTGTCGGTACCGTCTTCTTCGGTTTGACGAGTTCCGTCAACCGGTCCAAACGCGCGTCCGGTACTTCGACGACTCCGACGTTCGGGTCGATTGTAGCAAACGGATAGTTGGCCGCTTCTACACCTGCTTGCGTGATGGCGTTAAATAATGTCGATTTCCCGACGTTCGGTAACCCGACGATTCCTGCTGTTAATCCCACTTATATTTCCTCCTCATCCGGTGTTTCCCGGGAAATGTTGATCCGTCTGTGGAGTGGGTACGTTCAGTACACCACACCGTCACATCCTTCACAATTATAGATAGTCCTCGATTAAACCGCAACTCACGGTTGCAACATAGAGAAGAACGCCACTTATTCAGCGGCGTTCTCTTGTTTAAGCACTTTTTTCAAACGTTTGTCAAAGTCACGTCGCGGCATTAAGACGCTCGCTCCGCAGCCTTGACATTTGATTCGGATGTCCATCCCGACCCGTGTGACTTGCCAACGGTTCGTCTGACAAGCATGCGGTTTCTTCATCTCTACAAAATCGTTTAACTCATACGATTTAGCCTGCATTTTCGGGCGCTCCTTTAGTCGAAGTGGTTGGAGGCATCATGACCGTGCGTGGATATGGAATTTCAATCCCGCGCTCATCAAGTCCGGCCTTCAACTCTTTATGCAAAATCCGGCCTGCCGCGAAATGTTGCGTCGGCGGCACTTCGGCCATGAGACGGTACACGACTTCCGACGGTCCGAGCGACTGCACGCCGGCGAGTGTGATCGGTTCGATGAACAGATCGTGATACTTTGCCTCGACCGCTTTCGCGATTTCTTTCAGCGCTTTTTCGACCCCTTCTATCTCTTCCTCATAAGCGACCCCGATATCGACGACAGCGACGCTGTTCTCAAGCGAGTAGTTCGTCACTTGCATGATTTGACCGTTCGGAATGATCGTCACTTGTCCGTTCAATCCTTTAAGTTTCGTCGTCCGGATGCCGACTTCGATGACGGTCCCGTCGACTTGTTGGTTCAAGTTCACGTAGTCCCCGTTCTTGTACTGGTTCTCAAAAATAATGAACGCGCCTGTGATGACGTCTTTGACCAAGTTTTGGGCACCGAACGAGATGGCGAGACCCGCGACCCCGGCCGATGCGATCAAACCAGCGATATTGACCCCGAATTGACCGAGTACGGTCAAAATCATAATGAGCCCGATCACATAACGGATCGTGTTTTGCGCCAGTTTCAAAAGCGTTTCATTTTGCCGTTGCGCCACGATGTTATCTTCATGGATTTTACGTAACGTGAACACGCGCTGGACCATCGACGTCAATATTCTTGTCGCCGCATACAACGCCACGATGATGAGCACGACCCCGGTCAGCTTAATCCCAAGGGCGATCCACATCTCTGTGTCTTGAAAATACGCGACGAAGCGGTTGACGTTATTAATCGTCTCGTCGGCCACCGTACTTAAATCTGTTTCTGTATTCTGTGAAGCCATGTTGTCACCTCTAAAGTCATATATTCTAACCCATCAAACCATAATTGATTACTTTTCTCAAACCCTACATCCGGACGTTATAAGTTTCCTTGTTCCGGGAATGGGTTAATACGATATCCTTCCGCAAATGCAACTAGATCACAAACAGCTTAGAAGAGAGGATGAGATTCATGCCGTTTCGCCTAAAACCTCATAAACCATACTCTTTCTTCATCGAACATACTGAACGGAGTGGATCCAAACTTTTTGCTGACCAGCTTCACGAACAGTTGGCGAGCGAGACACACCGTCCGATCGTTCTCGTCTGCATCGGATCCGACCGTTCGACCGGAGATTCGCTCGGTCCCCTCGTCGGTACGTTTCTCGAGGAAAAAATGGTTCGGAACTTGCACGTCTACGGAACACTCACGAAACCGGTCCACGCATTAAACCTAGTAGAAACGCTCCATGAGATTCAGACACGCTTTCACCGTCCGCTCATCATCGCCATCGATGCCTGCCTCGGCCGCTTATCGAGCGTCGGTTACGTCTTCTTCTCGGAAGGCCCGCTCGCACCGGGCGCTGGCGTTCAAAAAGAACTCCCCTCGGTCGGCGAATACAACATCAAGGCGGTCGTCAACGTGAGCGGCTTCATGGAGATGATGATTCTACAAAACACGCGTCTCCACCTCGTTTACGAACTGGCGCGCTTCGTCACCGCCGGATTCGTCGAATTCGATTCGCGAATCGGAAACATCCACCATGAAGAGGCTGCGTTCACAAGACTTCGTCAATCACGTGACGAATCAAAATCTTGAGGTGACAACAGCGTCAACAAATGTTCCAAGTCTTCCTGCGAAAAATATTTCAACTCGAGGACGCCGCCTTTTCGACGTGACCGAATCGAGACATCCATTTGAAGACGTTCCGCAAGCACGGCCTCGACGGCTTCGACGTCGGCGTCTGAGCGTTTGAGCGTCTTTTTTTCTGTGCGCTCTTTTTGCAAATGGCGCTCGAGCCGGCGGACCGTCCACTGCTCAGCAATGACACGTCGCGCGATTTGTTCCATCGCCGCCTCCGACTTCATGCCGGTAATGGCACGGGCATGACCCATCGTCAGTTCCCCGACCATGACCGCGTGTTGGACCGCGCTCGGCAGTCTCAGGAGCCGGAGGCTATTCGTCACATGGCTCCGGCTCTTCCCGACACGTTCGGCGAGCTGTTGTTGCGTCAGCCCTAACGTCTGCATGAGTTGCTCATAGGCGAGCGCTTCTTCGATCGCGTTCAAATCAGCCCGTTGGATGTTCTCGATGAGCGCGAGCTCCATGACCCGATCCGAGTCGGCCGTCACGATGAGCGCCGGAATATCTTCCTTTCCGGCAAGCATCGCCGCCTGATAGCGCCGCTCGCCAGCGATGATCTCATAATAGCCGCTCGCCTTACGGACGACGATGGGCTGCAAGACACCGTACCGTTCAATCGATTGTCGCAGCTCTTCTAGCTTCTCGGCTTCGAATTGCTTCCTTGGTTGGTTCGGGTTGGGACGGATAAATTTGAGCGCTAACTTTTCCATCGTGACGCCTCCTTGTTCATGAATTATAAAAAAAGCACGAGCTCACTTTTGTGGCCGCGCTTTTGGGATTCGGATTCGAATTTCAACAAACTCTTCTTCATCGACTTCTTCGGTTTGAACTTCGATACCGGTTTTCCCGATCAGATCAATCGAGTCACGGATCGTGTTGATCGCGATTCGAGTGTCTCGGGCAAAACTTTTCGTCCGCCGGCGTTGCTTCTTCGGTTTCCGTTTTTCTTCCTCAATCGGCGTCGTCAGGAACGCGACACGTTGTTCCGTCTCTTTGACGTTATAGTCTTCTTCAAGGATCTCCGTGAGTACTTGAATTTGCAGCAACTCTTCTTTGAGCGGCAAGAGCGCCCGGGCATGTCGTTCGTTGATTTGACGGTCACGTAAACATTGTTTGACGTCGTTCGGCAGCTTCAAGAGGCGTAGCTTGTTCGCGATTGTCGACTGGCTCTTACCGAGGCTCTTCGCGAGCGCGTCTTGCGTCAACTGTTTCATCGACAACAATCGGTCATACGCTTCCGCTTCTTCAATCGGGCTAAGCTGTTCGCGTTGTAAGTTTTCGATGAGCGCCAAGGCGGCCGTTGTATCGTCATCCATGTCACGGACGATGGCCGGAATGACGGACCATCCTAACGATTTGACCGCGCGAAAACGACGCTCCCCAGCGATGATCTCATAGCGGTCCCCTTCCGCCTTACGAACGACGATCGGCTGAAGCAATCCGTGCTCTTCGATCGTGACGGCCAACTCTTCAATCTTAGCCGGTTCAAATACTTTACGCGGTTGATAACGGTTTGGAAGAAGTAATGCTAAAGCGATTTCTTGGACCGTGTCGTTCGGTTTAACTTGCGTCATTTCCGTGACGGCCACTTCTTGACGACTTCCGAACAGTTTAGCAAATGTTTTCTTCAACGTCGGCACCCCTTTATGTAAAAAATAAGCAGATTCCACCACTGGAATCTGCTTTTAGTTTCACGTGAAACAAGAATACTCAGATTAGCGGCTCTTTCGCCGGCGTTCCCGCTTTACGCGGATATTTCCCGGGCGTTTTACGTAATTTATCTACAATTACGATATTACGCTCACTCATCTCTCCTGGCAATAGGAACTGGTGTGTCGCTTTTACTTTCCCACCGAGCACCGCCAAGGCATTCTTCGCGTCCACAAGTTCGTCGGAAACTTTCGCGGCTTTGAGCGCCACGAACGTTCCGCCGACTTTTGCGAGCGGTAGACAGTACTCGGCGAGCACCGTCATCCGCGCGACGGCACGGGCCGTCACGACATCAAATTGCTCACGGAATTTTTTATTTTTCCCGAACTCTTCGGCGCGTCCATGGTGGAACGCGACGCCATCTAGCTCGAGAGCGAGGGCGAGTTCGTTCAAGAACGTGATGCGCTTGTTGAGCGAATCGACAATCGTTACATGTAAGTGCGGGAACAAGATTTTGAGCGGTAAGCTCGGGAATCCTGCCCCGGCGCCGACGTCACATACCGTCTCGACGGCCGTGAAGTCGAAATGAAACGCAGCGCTCAGCGAATCATAGAAATGCTTCAAATAGACTTCTTCTTTATCCGTGATCGCCGTCAAATTCATCTTCTCGTTCCATTCGACGAGCATCTCGAAATACCGTTCGAACTGGGCGAGTTGTTTCTCGCTCAGTTCGAACCCTTCTGCCTGTAAGGCTTCAATAAATTGGGATTGATTCATCGTCTCACTCCACCGTTGCGTATTGTCCCTGCTCGATATAGACAAGAAGAATCGATACGTCGGCCGGGTTCACCCCGGAAATACGTGACGCTTGTCCAATCGAGAGCGGACGAACTTGTTTCAATTTCTGTTGTGCTTCCGTCGCAAGACCACTGATCGCGTCATAGTCGAGCTTCTCAGGGATGCGCTTCTCTTCCATACGACGCATTTTTTCGACTTGCTCGAGCTGTTTCGAGATGTAGCCTTCATATTTCACTTGAATCTCGACTTGTTCAGCCACTTCGAACGGCACTTCGACCAGAGCCGGTGCAAACCGCGTCAGCGTCGCGTACGTCACTTCGGGCCGCTTCAACAAGATGTTGGCATGTGCTGCTTCTTTGAGCGGGTTCGCCCCGACTTCTTCCAAAATCGCATTCACTTCAGCCGACGGTTTGATCACGAGCGACTGGAGCCGCTTCACTTCCGCAGCGATGGCTGTACGTTTGTCTTCAAGATTTGCATGGCGCTCAGCCGACAACAAACCGACTTCGTGTCCGATGTCGCTGAGGCGAAGATCGGCGTTATCGTGGCGAAGGAGCAAGCGATATTCGGCACGTGACGTCAGCAGACGGTACGGCTCGTTCGTCCCTTTCGTCACGAGGTCGTCGATCAAGACACCGATATACGCTTGCGACCGATCCAAGATGACCGGGTCTTTCCCGAGCACTTTGCAGGCGGCGTTCATACCGGCCATGATACCTTGCCCGGCTGCCTCCTCATATCCGCTCGTCCCGTTGATCTGCCCAGCCGTGAACAGACCGCTGACCGCCTTCGTCTCGAGTGTCGGCCACAGTTGCGTCGGTACAACCGCGTCGTATTCGATCGCGTAACCGGGGCGCATCATCTCTGAGTTTTCAAGACCCGGGATCGTCCGGAGCATCTGGTGCTGGACGTCTTCCGGCATGCTCGTCGAGAAACCTTGGACGTAGATTTCTTCCGTGTCGCGGCCTTCTGGCTCGAGGAAGATTTGATGACGCGGCTTGTCGTTGAAACGAACGACTTTATCTTCGATCGACGGACAGTAGCGTGGCCCTGTCCCTTTGATCGCGCCCGAATACATCGGCGAACGATGCAAGTTCTCGTCAATCAACTGGTGCGTCCGCTCGCTCGTATACGTGAGCCAGCACGGGATCTGTTCGATCGGATTGAGGTCGGTCGACGTGTAAGAGAAGAGCGACGGGTTCTCGTCCCCCGGCTGAATCTCCGTTTTTGAATAATCGATCGTCTTCCCGTCGATTCGCGGCGGCGTACCCGTCTTGAAACGAACAAGTTCAAGCCCGAGCTCTTCGAGATGCTTCGACAGCTCGACAGAAGGCATTTGGTTGTTCGGACCGCTCTCATAAGACAGTTCTCCGATGATGATCTGTCCGCGCATGAACGTACCGGTCGTGACGATGACCGCGTTCGCCCGATACTCCGAGCCTGTGTTCGTGATGACACCACGTACTTGCCCGTCTTCGACGATGAGTCGCTCGACGAGTGCTTGACGAAGCAACAGGTTCGGCTCGTCTTCAAGCACTTTCTTCATGTGATTTTGATATTGGAATTTGTCCGCTTGCGCCCGTAACGCACGCACCGCTGGACCTTTTGATGTGTTGAGCATTTTCATTTGAATATATGTCGCGTCAATCGCTTTCGCCATCTCGCCTCCGAGGGCATCGATTTCACGAACGACGATCCCTTTAGCGGGACCTCCGATCGACGGATTGCAATACATAAACCCGACCATGTCCGGGTTCATCGTGAGCATCGCTGTCTTCGCGCCCATGCGCGCCGATGCAAGTGCCGCTTCGATCCCCGCGTGACCGGCTCCGATGACGATGACGTCAAACTCGCCTGCCGTGTAAGCCATAGTGTTTCCTCCTTCTTATTTCCCAAGACAAAACTGTGAAAACAGTTGATCAATTAAACTTTCCTGGACCGTGTCCCCATTGATTTCCCCGAGCGTATCCCACGCCCGACGTAAATCGATTTGGACCATGTCAATCGGCATGTTCATGCCGGCGCTACCGAGCGCTTCATCGATTTGCTCGATCGTTCGTTTAATGAGTTGAATGTGTCGTGCGTTCGAGATATATGTCATATCTTGCGACTCGACGCCTTTGGCGAAGAACAAGTTCGAAATCGCCTTTTCAAGCGCATCGATCCCTTCTTCCAATAATAGCGATGTAGCCACAATCGGGCGCCCTGCCGCTAATTTCTCTAGCTTAGAAGAATCCATGTTTTGTGGCAAGTCTGTCTTGTTGATGATGATGATCGCATTCATGCCGGCAATCGCCTCGAATAGCGCCTCATCTTCGACCGTCAAGCCCTCATGACCGTTCAAGACGAGCAAGATGAGATCGGCGCCCGCAAGCGCCTTCCGCGATTTTTCGACACCGATCCGTTCGACGATGTCTTCCGTCTCGCGAATCCCGGCCGTATCGATCAGCTTGAGCGGAACGCCTTTGACGTTCACGTACTCTTCGATCGTGTCGCGCGTCGTTCCCGCGATTTCCGTGACGATCGCCTTCGTTTCCTGGACGAGCGTGTTCAACAGCGAGGACTTGCCGACGTTCGGCCGTCCGATGATCGCTGTCGCGAGACCTTCGCGCAAAATCTTTCCTTGGCGAGCCGTTTCGAGCAGTTGTTCGAGCACACGTTTCACTTCGCCCGCCTTCTCTTCAACGATCGCTTGCGTCATCTCTTCAGCATCGTACTCTGGGTAATCGATATTGACCTCGACGGCTGCGATCGTTTCAAGCAACAGTTGACGCAAATCGCGGACGAGCCGCGACAAACGACCTTCCATCTGTGACATCGCCACGGTCATGGCGCGGTCGGTCTTCGCCCGAATCAAATCCATGACCGCTTCCGCTTGTGACAAGTCGATGCGGCCATTCAAAAAGGCGCGCTTCGTGAACTCGCCTGGTTCTGCCAATCGAATGTTCGGTTGTTCGAGGATCAGCTCGAGGACACGATTGACCGCGACGATTCCTCCGTGACAGTTGATTTCGACGACGTCTTCTCGCGTGAACGTCTTCGGCGCCCGCATGACGCTGACCATCACTTCATCGATGACCTCGTCTGTGCCAGGCCGTTTCAGTTTTCCGTAATGAATCGTGTGCGAGTCCACTTCCGTCAAGTCTTTGCCCGCGAACACGTTCGCCGTCGTCTCGACAGCCTTGTCACCGGACAAACGGACGATTCCGATTGCCCCTTCACCCATCGGCGTCGAAATGGCTGTAATCGTGTCAAACTCTAGCATAATCTTCCCCTCCCATACTTCAAACATCTTTATCTATCATATGCATAACGCACCTACTATACACGATATTTAGCTCGAACGAAAGGGTCCGACCTTTACGTTACAAGTTGCTTTTTCAGTTTTTACTTTTGTACAATAGCGGAATATATTTCCAAAGGAGGCACGACGGAATGAGACAACTTGAGGCCATTTCTAAACTGACGGACGTGTTACAGCAAGACGAAGCCGTTCAAGCGATTTTTCTTAAAGGATCGTTTGGACGCGGGGAAGGCGATGAGCATTCGGACGTCGACCTTTATGTCATGGTCGCCCCGGATTGGCTCCAATGCGAAAAGAGCCGCCTGTGAAATCAGGCGGCTCTTCGTTCATCCGTGCTGGCGTCTTGCAGACCGAAGCGTGAAATAGAGTACTAATTCGATGAGACCGACGGCAATTAAAAAGCCGCCGAACAATTGAAACAAGACGAGCAAGCTGTCGAACGGGTTCGCCAGCATGAGTAGCCCGATCCCGATCCACAACAAGCTGCTCAATAGAAAGAACATCCACCGACTCGCAATCGTCTTGCGAAAACCAACGGCTTGAATGAGCCGGATGAGCCCGCCAAACAAGAACAAGAAACCGATGAAGAGCGGCAAGAGGCTGGCTAACGTTTCAGCGAAGAAAAAGACGATCAAGGCAATCAAGATATAGACGATCCCCATAAAGAAGGATGGCGGCAACCCATCTTTTCGTTGGCGAAGACCTTGGAACAACACCCAAAGACCGAGCACAGCAAAATAACCGGCGACGAGATAAACGATGACGTCAAAGAAAAAGCGCGGATTAAATAAAATCAGTAACCCGATCAACAAATAAATACCGGCTTGGACTAACGTCGAACGCTCAAGCCGTTTGATCAGCGTCTCCATTAGGAATGCTCCCTTCTTGATTCAGATAATTGGTCCTTAATCCTATTCCCGCATTTTATCCACAATACTTCTCTTGTCACAAAAAAAGGCTGTGGATCATTTATCCACAGCCTCAACGTTTATTTGCGTTTTTTCTTTTTGTTCTGTTTTTCTTCTTCTGCGAGTACCGCACGCTCTGCTTCTTTCGCAGCGATTTTCGCCTCAGCTTGAACTTTCATCTTCTCACGCATCGGCAACATGATCGCCATCGTCACAATGATTGAGATGATGTAACCGACGACCCAGTACATCGAGAGGGCTGCCGGGAGGGTGATCGACATGACGAAGATCATGACCGGGAAGATATAAAGCATCATCTTCAACTGCGGGTTTTGTTCTTGCCCCGCCATTGAGATTTTTTGTTGGGCATACGTCAAGATCGCAGCAAGGATCGGCAAGATGAACGTCGGATCCGGCGCACCAAGGTCGAACCAAAGGAAACTTGCTTCAAAGATTTCAGGTGTCCGACGAATCGCATCATAGAATGCGAACAAGATCGGCATTTGAATCAAGATTGGCAAACACCCTGCGAGCGGGTTGATTTGGTAGTCTTGATACATCTTCATCATTTCTTCTTGCAGTTTACGCTGTGTCTCTTGGTCTTTCGAGCTATACTTCTCACGAAGCTTGAGCATTTCCGGCTGCAACACTTGCATCGCACCCATACTCTTCGTCTGCTTGATCATGAGCGGTAAGATCAAGAGGCGGACGATGATCGTCGCAATGATGATCGAATACCCGTACTGCCAAGTGCCGCCGATTAAATAAGCCGCTTCTTTTAACAACCATGCTAGTGGCCATACAAAGTATTGAGACCAGAAGCCTTCCGTTTCAGCCGTGATCGGCTCTCCTTGGATTGTCGATGGATCGACACATCCGGCCATCAACAAGATGACACCAGTCATGACGGCCAATAATCCTAATTTCAGGTTTTTGCTCATAATTCCTCCTACGCTTTCTGTATCGATTCTTTTAGTTGCGTCACACGTCTATCGGTCAATCCTAATTAGTTCGCGTTATATATGAAAGAACGAGCTCGGATTGTTATGATCGATCGACTTGTCTCTGTTGCCAAACTTTAGCTCGTTTGAAGACATGCTTCAAGCTTTCCGTCACTTCATCTTGCGAGAGCGACGTCGCCGGTTTACGAGCGATGATGACATAATTATGCGGAGCTACGTTCGGTTCGAGCAAGCGAAGCGATTCACGCATCAATCGTTTCATTCGGTTTCGTTCCACTGCGTTCCCTAACTTTTTGCTGACAGAAAGTCCAACCCGGAAATGCGCTTGATCCGCCTTCTGCGTGTAGACGACAAACTGACGATTAGCCACGGAGCGTCCTTCGCGAAACACCGCTTGGAACTCTTCATTCTTTTGGAGGCGGTATTCTTTTTTCAAAATTCTCACTCCATCCTTCGCTTCAAAAATCGTCACCTAACATCATATCATATCCCATTCATTTCAACGAGTGAGAATCAATTTTTTCCGTTCGATTCTGTGACGATAAAAAAAGATTGCCCGAGGATCAGTTCCCCGGGCAATCTTTTGATCTTTATTAGACAGTCAAGGCTTTGCGGCCTTTACGACGACGAGCTGCAAGAATGTTGCGGCCGTTTTTAGTCGCCATACGCGAACGGAATCCGTGAACTTTTTTACGCTTACGGTTGTTAGGATTAAAAGTTGGTTTCATGGTTAAAGCACCTCCTCAAGGTTAACGCTCTATTAGCAAGTTATAGTTTCATTTAAGGCAGTCTTTAAGATTATATAAACTGTTCTACCGATTGTCAATGGCATTTCAAGAGGTTTTCTAATCGGGCACGAATAGTTGGCAGCGATGGACTTGATCTCCCCAGCTAGACGGATCAGGCTAGACATCGATAAAATAGGGGACTAAACGAGACGCAACCTTTACATTTGAGCCGTCATTCCTTTACAAATAGCTTGATAAAGCCATTTTATCCACATATCCACCTAGTTATCCACACTTATATGTGTATAACTCCGTCTTTTTCAACAATTGTAACGTGTGGTTTCTTAAAATTCCACTTTCTTCTCTTACAAAAACAATACGTTATTTTCTTTCTCCCTCTTTTGTGCATAACTTTTTCATGACGGCTCGTTCACTTTAAGTTTATCCACAACATATCCACAGCTTATCCACACTGTCCACAGCATGTGGATAAGTGCCTGTGGATTGTTTTTTAAATCTGTGGATAAATGTCAAAAACCGTTGCCACGTCTATTTTATTTTGCTAAACTAAATGTGCACAACTCGTGGATGATATTTCATCAATTCCGAGATATACACAGCCTGTGGATAACTGTTATCCCCATAGTTAACACCTTGTGGATAACGTTATCCACAGTTTTTGTTTCCTGGGGATAAGCCTAGTTTCTACTATAAGAATAGTGAATGTGTATATCATGTGAATAAGTTTCGCCAATATGTGAGTAAAGGAGGTCTTTCATTGAAAAATGCTCGCGAGATTTGGAGAAATGTTTTATCTCTAATCGACGAAGAAGAACGAACACCAAAAGCTAGCTTTGACATGTGGTTGAAGTCAACGGAAGGAATTTCATTGATGGGAACGACACTCGTCGTATCTGCACCCGCTAGTTTCATTGTCACTTGGCTCGAACGTCAGTACTTGTCATTACTGCAAGATACGGTTGAGGAAGTGACGAACAATCGACTTGAGATTCATTTTATCGAGGAGTCGCAAGCGCACAAGTATGCTCCTGCCGAGGGATCAAAAGAAGCGATTGCCGCTACAGAAACGAGAGAGCAGCCGGTTCCAGTACGATCAAAAGAGGAAGGGAACCTCGGTCAATTAAACGATAAGTATATCTTTGAAACGTTCGTCATCGGTTCGGGCAACCGGTTTGCCCACGCTGCCTCACTGGCTGTGGCCGAAGCGCCTGCGAGAGCTTACAACCCGCTCTTCATCTATGGGGGAGTCGGACTTGGAAAGACACACTTGATGCATGCGATCGGTCATTACGTGAAAGGGCAGAAGCCAGGCGCACGAATCGCCTACGTTTCGTCGGAAAAGTTTACAAATGAGTTCATTAACTCAATCCGCGACAATAAGACAGAGGAGTTCCGTAACCGTTACCGGAACATCGATGTTCTATTAATAGATGACATTCAGTTCTTGGCCGGGAAAGAACAGACGCAAGAAGAGTTCTTCCACACGTTCAATGCGCTCCATAACGATCAAAAACAAATCGTCATCTCGAGCGATCGGCCGCCTAAAGAGATTCCGACGTTAGAAGATCGTCTCCGATCTCGGTTCGAATGGGGACTGATCACGGATATCACGCCGCCTGACCTCGAGACGCGGATCGCGATTTTACGGAAGAAAGCGACAGCTGAAGGGCTTGATATCGCCAATGACGTCATGCTCTACATCGCGAATCAAATCGACACGAACATTCGTGAGCTTGAAGGCGCACTTACCCGCGTCGTCGCCTATGCGAAGCTGGTCGCCCGGCCGATTGACCCTGATGTCGCTGCCGAAGCGCTCCACAACATCATGCCGGTGCAAGAGGCGAAGAAGATTGTCATCCGTGACATCCAAGAGATCGTCGGTCATCACTTTAACATCGAGGTCGATGAGCTCAAAGCGAAAAAACGGACGAAGACGCTCGCTTTCCCGAGACAGATCGCGATGTATTTATCACGCGAGATGACCGAGAGCTCACTCCCTAAAATCGGAGAAGAGTTCGGTGGGCGGGATCACACTACAGTTATCCACGCTCATGAGAAGATTAGCACGTTACTCAAGCATGATCCGGAGATGCAAGAGACGATTAAAACATTGAAGAAGGCGCTGTCGTAACCGTCTCATTCCTCTTGTGGATATCCTGTGGATAAACAAGCCGAGTTATCCACACGTTATTCACAGGCAGATTGGCTCAACACCAGTTGTTCAAGTGAGTTATCCCCACTATCCACAGCCCTTATTACTATTATGACTTAAATAATACTATTATTATTAAACTATATGACTCATTTCACTTAGGAGGAATTATCCACATGCACTTAACGATTCAGCGCGATGTATTCATGCAAGCCGTACAAGATGTATCAAAAGCTGTTGCTTCTAGAACGACGATCCCGATTTTGACAGGATTAAAACTTGAAGCCCATGCAGATGGATTGACGCTCACAGGAAGTGATACGGAAATTTCGATCGAACGATTGATCCCGGTCGAAGAGGGTGGAATCGAACTCATCCAAATCCAACGTGCCGGTAGCGTCGTCTTGAACGCCCGTTTCCTTGGTGAAATCGTCAAGAAGCTTCCGACGAACGAAGTCACACTCGAAGTCTCACCAAACTTCATGACGCGTATCGAATCAGGTCAAGCGGAGTTCCATCTGAACGGACTCGACCCAGACGAGTATCCACGTCTCCCTGAACTAGCTAGCGACCGCCGGTTCTATCTTCCGGCCGATTTGTTGAAGACGATCATTCGCCAAACAAGCTTTGCCGTCTCGTCGCAAGAGACACGGCCAGTCCTGACAGGTGTGAATTTCTCAGCTGAAAAAGGATTTTTGACATGCGTCGCGACGGATAGCCATCGGTTAGCACTGCGCCGGGCCCGTTTTGAAACAGATGACGATTTGACGTTCCAAAACGTCGTCGTACCTGGTCGTTCGCTCAATGAGCTCGCGAAATTACTCGACCGTGAAGAGTTGCCGATTGAAATCGTCTTGACGGACCAACAGATTCTATTCCGTCTGAAAAACATTTCGTTCTTTTCACGTCTTCTTGATGGAGCGTACCCAGATACGTCTCGCTTGATCCCAGAAGAATATCGGACTGCAGTTCGTTTGAATGCGAAAGATTTCTTACAGGCGATTGATCGTGCATCGCTGTTGGCACGTTCGGATCGCAACAATGTCATCAAGTTCGTGGCTGAAGAAGCGAACACGGTCGAAGTCTCTTCACACTCGCCTGAAGTCGGGAAAGTGTCCGAGCGGGTCAGCATCTTATCGCTCGAAGGTGAAGAACTCAAAATTTCGTTCAACTCGAAATTTGTCATGGATGCGCTTCGTGCGCTCGATGCGACGGAAATCGAGGTTCAATTCACAGGTTCGATGCGCCCGTTCATTTTGCGTCCGGTCGAACAAGATAGTGTCCTTCAGTTGATTTTGCCAGTCCGCACATCGTAATCAAGATGGAGCGAATCGGGGATGATGAGGTGTTTCACCTTATCATCCCTATTTTTGCCTTATTCGACGTTTTTCGATAAACTAATATGTATGGCGATTTTTTGTGAAAAGTATGAAGGAAAGGAAGTGACGACATGGAAAAAGTGTCGATTACGACCGAGTATGTAACACTCGGACAATTTTTAAAATTAGCTGATATTATTTCAAGCGGAGGCCAAGCGAAATTCTTTTTGGAAGACGTTGAGATCAAAGTGAACGGCGAGGTCGATCAACGCCGCGGCCGTAAACTCCGCGACGGAGACAAGATTGAAGTCGAGGGCTACGGGGACTTCCAAATCGAGGGGAACTAACGTGCACTTATTGTCGATTCGACTGCAAAACTACCGCAACTACGAAGCCCTTGAGCTAAATTTTTCAGAACAGACGAATGTTCTCATCGGTGAGAACGCCCAAGGCAAAACGAATCTGCTCGAATCGATTTACGTACTTGCGCTCGCAAAGTCGCATCGGACGACGCAAGACCGTGAACTGATCGGGTGGGAAGCGGAAACGGCCATCGTCGAGGGTCGGATCCATAAACGTACCGGTGAAACGGTACAGTCGCTGAGCTTTTCTCCGAAAGGGAAAAAAGCGAAACTGAACCACCTCGAGCAACGACGGCTCAGTGACTACGTCGGAGCGTTCAACGTCGTCTTGTTCGCGCCAGAAGATCTTGCAATCGTCAAAGGCAGCCCTCAAGGAAGAAGACGTTTTTTAGATATGGAAATCGGACAAGTCAGTCCGATTTACTTACATGACTTGAATCAGTATTTGAAAACACTGAAGCAACGGAATGCATTTTTAAAACAACTGTCGATCAAAGGTGGGGACGAGACATTGCTCGAAGTGCTCACCGACCAACTGATTGAGCTTGCCGTCAAAATCGTCTCCAGGCGCCACCATTTTATCGATCAACTCGAGAAATGGGCCGGACCGATCCATGCAGGAATCACTCGGAACTTAGAAACGTTGACGATTCAATACGTCTCGGACACGTTTCAAAAAGAACGTCACACGAAAGAACAGATGTTTGAAACGTATCGGCAAAAGTTTGATAAAATAAGAGAGAACGAACGAAGAAGAGGTGTGACCTTGTTCGGTCCCCATCGCGACGACTTCGAACTGTACGTCAATGATCGGAACGTCCAAACGTTCGGTTCACAGGGCCAGCAACGCACGGCGGCCTTGTCGTTAAAACTAGCGGAGATTGAACTGATCCACGAAGAGGTCGGGGAGTATCCGCTGCTGTTGTTAGACGACGTCTTATCTGAATTAGATGATCATCGCCAAACCCATCTGCTTGATACGATGGGGCAGAAAGTCCAAACGATTATTACGACGACCAATATCGATGGAATTGCTCACGAAACGATTCAACAAGCCAAGTTGTTTCACGTGAAACAAGGTAAAGTTGAGACGGAATCTGTCTAACGTACGACCAATCCTTATGAACACCAATTCATGTATAGTAGGTGAATGAAACCGATGAGTAACGAAAATGAAAAACAAATGCAAGATTACGGTGCCGATCAGATTCAAGTGCTTGAAGGGTTAGAAGCCGTTCGTAAACGCCCAGGGATGTATATCGGTTCGACGGGTTCGCGCGGGCTCCACCACTTAGTGTGGGAAGTCGTCGACAACTCGATTGATGAAGCGCTCGCCGGTCATTGTGAAACGATTACCGTGACGATCGAACCAGGCAACTCTGTCGTTGTCGAAGATGATGGCCGGGGGATTCCGGTTGACATTCAGAAAAAGACAGGACGTCCTGCCGTTGAAGTCATCTTCACCGTTCTCCACGCCGGAGGTAAATTTGGCGGCGGTGGATATAAAGTGTCGGGTGGTTTGCACGGAGTCGGGGCGTCCGTCGTTAACGCCTTGTCGAAGAAACTCGAAGTATTCGTACGCCGAAACGGTAACGTCTACTATCAAGCGTTCAAACGCGGCGCCCCTCAAGGTGAGCTCGAGATTGTCGGTACGACAGACACGACCGGTACGACGGTTCGTTTCTTCCCAGATGGAGACATCTTCGACGAAACACTCGAATACGATTTTGATCTTCTAGCAACGCGCTTGCGTGAACTTGCTTTCTTGAACAAAGGACTTCGCATCGTCGCAAAAGATGAGCGGGGCGACGAAACGATTGAGCGAAACTATTGTTACGAAGGCGGGATCAAGTCTTACGTCGAGCATTTGAACCGTTCGAAGTCTTCGATCCACGATGAGCCGGTTTATGTACACGGTACGAAAGACGGGATCGAAGTAGAAATCGCGCTGCAGTACAACGAAGGGTTCTCTAGCAATATTTACTCGTTCACAAACAACATTCCGACACACGAAGGCGGGACGCACGAGACCGGGTTCAAAACGGCACTGACACGGGCGATCAACGATTACGCCAAACGCTTTGGATTGATGAAAGAGGCTGATGGCAGTCTTTCCGGCGACGACGTGCGTGAAGGGATGACCGCGATCGTCTCGGTCAAACACCCGTCACCGCAGTTCGAGGGACAGACGAAGACGAAGCTCGGTAACGCTGACGCCCGTACGGTGACAGATTCACTCTTTAGCGAGACGTTCGAACAGTTCTTGCTTGAGAACCCGTCGGTCGGCCGACTCATCGTCGACAAAGGGCTCATGGCAGCCCGTGCCCGCCTCGCGGCCAAACGCGCCCGTGAAATGACACGTCGTAAAGGCATCCTTGAAGTCAGCTCGTTGCCAGGTAAGCTGGCCGACTGTTCATCGAAGGACGCATCGAAATCTGAACTGTACATCGTCGAGGGTGACTCGGCCGGTGGATCAGCCAAGTCAGGACGCGACCGTCATTTCCAAGCGATTTTGCCAATCCGAGGTAAGATCATCAACGTCGAGAAAGCAAGACTCGATAAAATCTTAGCCAACCAAGAAGTTCGGACAATCATCACGGCACTTGGGACCGGGATCGCCGACGAATTCGATCTCGGCAAGGCGCGTTACCATAAGTTGATCATCATGACCGATGCCGACGTCGATGGTGCCCACATCCGGACACTGTTGCTGACGTTCTTCTATCGTTACATGCGGCCACTTATTGAGAGCGGCTACGTCTACATCGCCCAGCCGCCACTCTACGGTGTAAAACATGGTAAAGAGATTGTTTACGTCCAAAACGACCGCGAACTCCAAGAAGCAATCAAACGACTTCCTGAGAACGCGCGCTATAGTGTACAGCGCTACAAGGGTCTCGGTGAGATGGACCCGGAACAACTTTGGAGCACGACGATGAATCCAGAGTCTCGCTCGATGCTTCGTGTCGACCTTCAAGACGCCATCGAGGCAGATGAGGTCTTTGAGACGCTCATGGGCGACAATGTCGAGCCGCGCCGTGACTTTATCCAGTCACACGCACACTACGTGAAAAACCTCGATATTTAAAAAGAAGGGTAGGCAATAACGAATGGCAGAACAAGAAAATATCAAGGATATAAATATTAGCCAAGAGATGCGGACGTCGTTCATGGACTACGCGATGAGCGTCATCGTGTCGCGTGCCCTCCCGGACGTACGAGATGGTCTCAAGCCGGTTCACCGCCGTATCCTTTACGCGATGAACGAGCTCGGGATTCGTGCCGACAAGCCCCATAAGAAGTCTGCCCGTGTCGTCGGGGACGTCATCGGTAAGTATCACCCACACGGTGATTCAGCTGTTTACGAGACGATGGTTCGGATGGCACAAGACTTCAGTTATCGCTACGAACTCGTTGATGGCCACGGAAACTTCGGGTCCGTCGATGGAGACTCGGCAGCGGCAATGCGTTACACGGAAGCCCGGATGTCGAAAATCGCGATGGAACTCGTGCGCGATATTGGTAAAAACACGATTGACTATCAAGCAAACTTTGATGGTGAAGAGAAAGAACCAGTCGTTATGCCGGCCCGTTTCCCGAACTTCCTCGTCAATGGTACGAGCGGGATCGCGGTCGGGATGGCGACGAACGTACCACCACATAACTTGAACGAAGTAATCGATGGCGTGCTTGCGCTCACGCACAATCCGGACATCACGATTTCAGAGCTCATGCAGTACATTCCGGGTCCGGACTTTCCGACGTCTGGTGAGATTTTAGGACGCAGCGGTATTCGCCGGGCGTATGAGACAGGTCGCGGATCGATCACGATGCGCGCGAAAGCCGAGATCCAAGTGTTGAAGAACGGCCGTGAACGCATCCTCATCCATGAAATTCCGTATCAAGTGAACAAGGCCCGTCTCGTTGAAAAGATTGCTGACCTAGTTCGCGACAAGAAAATCGAGGGCATCACAGACCTTCGTGACGAGTCGGACCGAAACGGAATGCGCGTCGTCATCGAGGTACGCCGCGATGCGAACGCAAGCGTCATTTTGAACAACTTGTATAAACAGACGCCGATGCAAACGACGTTTGGGGTGAACATGCTCGCGCTCGTCGGAGGACGTCCGAAAACGCTCAACTTGAAACAAGCGATCTATTATTACATCGAACACCAAAAAGAAGTCGTTCGGCGCCGGACGCAGTTCGACCTCGATAAGGCAGAAGCGCGTGCGCATATTCTCGAAGGTCTCCGTGTCGCGCTCGACCACCTCGATGAAGTCATCGCCATCATCCGCAGCACGCGGACCGGTGACGAGGCCCGTGAGAAATTGATTGCTCGCTTCGGACTATCAACAGAGCAGACACAAGCCATTCTCGATATGCGTCTCCAACGGTTGACCGGTCTTGAACGCGAGAAGATCGAAGGCGAGTATCGCGAGATCCGTACGTTGATCGAAGAATTGCGTGCGATTTTAGGGGATGAGGAACTCCTTCTCGAAATCATTCGCAATGAGTTGACTGAAATCAAAGAGCGTTACGGCGATGCACGTCGTACGGTGATTCGTACCGACATCATCGAGCTTGAGGATGAGGATTTGATCCCGGTTCGGGACATGATGATCGCACTGACGAGCGAAGGCTACATCAAATCGATTCCGAGTGACTCGTATCGCACACAACGTCGCGGCGGTCGAGGGAAACAAGGAATGGGTACGAATGACGAAGACTTCGTATTGCGCCTCTTATCTGCTTCAACGCACGATACGATCTTGTTCTTCACGAACTTCGGTCGCGTGTTCCGCTTGAAAGGATATGAGATTCCTGAGATGAGCCGAACCGCGAAAGGGATGCCGATTATCAACTTACTCCAAGTCGATAAGGGTGAGAAGGTCGAAACGATGATCCCGGTCGACTTTAATAGCTATTTGGCGGACAAAGCCATCGTTGAGGACGCTGGTGAAGGTTCAGAAGAAGAAGAAGTGGCTGATGAGCAATTGTCACTCGTGTTTATCACGAAGCACGGACTTGTCAAACGGTCACCGCTTTCTGCCTATGCCCGCATCAACAAAAACGGATTGCGTGCCATCAGCTTGAACGATAGCGATGAGCTCGTTACTGTACGTCTAGCGAAGAGCGACGACGAGATGTTGATTGTGACACACGCCGGGATGTCGATTCGCTTCCCGCTCGAAGGTGAGGTCCGTTCGATGGGCCGTACGGCTCGCGGTGTACGTGCGATTCGATTGAAGAAGGATGATGATCGAGTCGTTTCGATGGAAATTGTACGCCCGACACAAGACGTGCTCATCATCACGGAAAAAGGATACGGCAAACGCACAGCGATGGAACAATTCCGGACACAAGGTCGAGGCGGTTCTGGAATTATCGGAATCAAGACAGACCGCGGAACTGTCGTCGGGATGCGCGTAGTCGATGAAGATGATGACATCATGCTCATGACCGAGCTCGGTGTCGCGATTCGAATCGATGCCCAAACAATTTCGCAAATGGGGCGTAGCACGCGCGGTGTTAAAGTCATGAATATCGAAGATGGCGACCGCTTGGCGACAATTGCTAAACTGAAAAAAGATGAATTAGAAGATGAATTAGAAGAGGAATCGACAGTTGATGTGGAGAATGGGTTTGTTGATGAAGCACCCGAAGTTGGCCCATCGTCTGAAGAGACTGAGTAAGACGAAAAGGTTGAACGGTGCTTCCGTTCGACCTTTTTTCATATAATCAGGAGGGATGAGCATGCGACTTGCCATTTCAAACGTTCACGTTGGGATGACGCTTTTGACGTCAGTTTCTTCGTTAGAGGCAGGAACGAAACTGACAAACGAACATTTACGCTTGCTCCGTTTTTTAAAGGTAGGAGCCATTGATGTTGCTCCGGTCGAATGTCGCCATCTTACCCGCGACGAGGAAATCGATCTATGTGCAAAAGTGCTCCAATACGAACGGCATTACAATCAATGGGAAGAACGGATTGCCCCCAACCCTTACGAAGCGCTTGAATTCGTCCATCAACTGTTCAAACGTGAATATCCGCTATCGGCCGTCGTCACGTTCTTTACGAATCAACCACTTCGAAAAAATCATGTGATTCATCATGCGATTTATCGAGCTTTAGTAGCCAAGACGCTATCGAAATACCGAGGAGACGAACACCGCATTCAATTCGATTATGGTGTTGCTTCTTATTTCGCAGATGCGAGCTACGCTAAAATACGAAAATGGTCCCACATGCGCTATTTCACAAAAATGGAACGAGAGCTATTGTATCAGCACCCGCTCGTCTCGCTTACGATGTTACCGCAAGATCAGACACTTAGAGCCAGGGTCGGTAAATTGATTGCCGAACATCATGAGCGTTTAGACGGGTCAGGTTTTCCGAGTCGGTTAGAAGAACGAGCCCTTCATCCTGCATCACCGTTGTTCATCGTCGCCGACCGATTCTGCCAATTGACAGCCCCACGTACGTTCAGAGAAGCGTTGACACCAGAAGAGGCTTATTTTTATATGTGGCAAAATGAGGCATACGATGGGGAAGCGTTGACGCTCTTAGCTACACTGCTTGGCTTTTACGAAGTAGGACGGACTGTCTTACTGAGTAGCGGTGTGCGCGGAACGATTCAATGCTACACGCCGAGCGTGGAACAACCGGTCGTAATCTCTGAACCAACACAAGAAACATACGATTTATCTCAACTTGATGAGGTTCGAATCGTCGCTTTTCAGTAACCGTCTAGCGTGTTCCTTCTATATAGTGCCGTCGAAAGAATACGCTAGATATTATTCTTTCAAAATATTTTATTTTTATAGTTGACGAATATAATCACAGATGCTATTATTAATGAGTCGCTAAGAGCGGCAGACGAACTTTGAAAACTGAACGATGAGGCAAAAAAAGTTTTACAAGTTTTGATTGAAGCGCAAGCTTCGTCATTTTCAAGAGCTATATCAAATTCTTTGGAGAGTTTGATCCTGGCTCAGGACGAACGCTGGCGGCGTGCCTAATACATGCAAGTCGAGCGCAGGAAATCGACGGAACCCTTCGGGGGGAAGTCGACGGAATGA
>NZ_SJUS01000011.1:0-84368 GCF_004337085.1 Exiguobacterium sp. SH5S13
TGGCATCATCGGGATCGCCTCCAGGATGTGTAGTTATAGCCAGTTTAGTCCGAAACGGCAAGGACGTACAGCGTCGCCCCGAGGGCACGCCGACTCCCGGGGGAACAGCGGGCAAGGCGAGACCCAGCAGCGACATCGTCGCGATGCGGCTCGCTGACCGCCCCCAGGAAAGCGGCGTGCCGGACAGGGCGGCTCGAAGGGCAATGAAAGCAGATGAGCGTCATCCCATCCGGGACGACGCTCATCTGCTTAAAATCATTTGAAGTTTTTCAGTGCCCTCGCAAATGGGTGGTCAAACGTCGTCATTTCAGTTTCAAAATGGAAACGCTATACGGTGCGAGTTCAAGTTCAAGTGAGTCTACGTCCCGGTCGTTCAGTAAATCGTGGGCACCACCTGTATGCCAGAGCGGGTTGAGCGTAGACAACGTATCTGAGTTATTGAAGTAGATCAAATACGTCTCGTCTTTCGAGCTCCGTTCGACGATGAGGGCGTTGTCTTCATCGTCGACGAGGTTGAACCGGTACGATCCTCCGTTCGCGAGCACCGGATGATCTTTGCGGAGCTGGATCAACTTCTGGACGAAGCGGAACAAGTTACGGTCTTCCTCGGCCTCGTCCCACGGCATGCAGCGGCGGCAGCCCGGATCTTGCTCGCCTTCGAGCCCGATCTCATCACCATAGTAAATACATGGGCTACCCGTATACGTGAGCATCGAAGTCATGAGGAGTTTGAACTTCCCTTTATGCCCTTTTGCCCGAGTGAGGGCCCGTGGGGTGTCATGAGAGTCGATCAAGTTGAACGTCACTTCGTTCACGTTCATCGTGTTCATCATCTCGACACGCGTCAACTCGTCCCGGAACTGTGACGCCGTCGTCCGATCGAGCGCGAAGTAGTTTAAGCTCGCGTTCGTGAACGGATAGTTCATGACCGCATCGAACTGGTCGCCTTGAAGCCACGGTTGGGCATCGTGCCAAATCTCACCGAGGATGTACGCTTCGGGGTTCGCTTCTTTTACAGTGCGACGGAAGTCACGCCAGAACGCGTGGTCGACCTCGTTCGCGACGTCTAAGCGCCAACCATCGATGCCGAACTCTTCGACCCAATAACGGGCCACATCTAATAGATAAGCTTTCAACGCCGGGTGTTCGGTGTTGATCTTCGGCATGTTCTTCTCGAAAGCGAACGTATCGTAGTTCGGCTTCGGTGCCGTCTCGATCGGGAAGTCGCGGAGATAGAACCAGTCGCGATACTCGGAATGCGGCCCGTTTTCGACGACGTCTAAGAACCAAGGATGGTTGTAGCCGACGTGATTGAACACCGCATCGAGCATGACTTTGATCCCGTTCTCATGAAGCAAGTCGACCAATTGTTTGAACTGCTCTTTCGTCCCGAACTGCGGGTCGATTTCCATATAATCGAGCGTGTCGTATTTATGGTTCGTCGTCGCTTTGAAGATCGGGCAGAAGTAAATGCCGGTGATCCCGAGTTCGACGATGTGGTCCATATGATCGATGATGCCTTGGAAGTCGCCACCGAAGAAGTTTGTGATCGTTGGCTCAGTGCTGTTCCAGGCGAGCGTCCCTTCAGGATCGAGTGACGCGTCTCCGTTCGCGAACCGGTCAGGGAAGATTTGATACCAGACCGTGTCCTTGACCCATGACGGGGCGTGGAAGATGTCGATCGGGTTGATGAACGGGACACAGAAGTAATAACCCGTATCGTCGAGCGGTTTATCTTCGAACCAGCCTTTTTCCGTATAGACGGCCGTCTCATTGCCGTCATGGAGCCGGAACCCGTAACGGAGGCGACGGAACGGCGGCTTGATCGCGATGAACCAGTAGTCGTACTGGTCGTCGTGGCCGATTTGTTCCATTGGTGTCTCGAACGTGCGCCAGTAGCTCGGCTTGTCCGGGTCAAAGTTCCACATCGCCGGGTCTTCTGAATGCCAGTCGTATGGGTCGTTCCAAATTAAGTCAACAGATTGGATATCATTTCTTTTCGTATGAAACCGAATATGGATCGTTTCCCGGTCGTATTTATAAACGAAAGGGGACATGGCGCGATGATAAATAGCTTCTTTGATCAAGTGAAATCGTTCCTTTCTCGATTGGGGTTGTAACCATTTTACACTGTCTGTTCCGAAAAGAAATGACAGTTGCGAAAACGTTTGCTCAAGCAAAGGGTAATAAAGCGTTTACATTTTGTCAATCACTGTTCATAACAATTATTGAACAATTGAACGTAGAAACGTTGAAAAAGAGATAAATGGGATACCTACAAGAAAAAATCGTAAAAAAAAGTCTTGTAAAACGCTTACACAACTGTATAATAAAAATTGAGGTGAGGATGCAAACGTTTTCACTGAGCGGCTGATTTCGTAGCGGAGTTGATTAAAATCAGTCGTTCAGTACGTGTGCGCAAATCTGACCATACTAATTTCCTTGGGGAGGTTTTTCATCATGAAGATGAAAAAAATGGTAGCAGGACTTTCAACGGCAGTATTAGCTTTCGGTGCACTTGCTGCATGTGGCGGCGGTACGGATAACGGTTCTACTAACGAAGGCGGTTCTACTAGCGAGAACAAGCCAGAAAAAATCGTAATTTGGGAAGATATTGAAAAGTCGGAAACGACGAAAGAAGTTGCGAAAGCGTTTGAAGAAGAACACGGCGTCGCAGTAGAAGTCGTCGAAGTTCAAATGACGGACCAAAAAGACAAGTTGGCGCTTGACGGCCCGGCTGGTAAAGGTCCAGATATCGTTCTCGTACCGCACGACCAAATCGGCACGATCGCTGACCAAGGTCACTTGGCACCGCTCGCTGACGAAGGCGCGCTCGAAGCGTTCACAGATGCTTCGAAATCGGCTGTCATGTTCGACGGACAAGCTTACGGCTATCCTAAATCAGTTGAAACACCAGTCCTCATGTACAACAAGGATTTGGTTTCAGAAGCTCCTGCTTCAATGGACGACCTTTACAAGTTGTCTACAGATCTTAAAGACAAAGGCGAGTACGGCTTCCTCGGTCTTTGGGATAACTTCTACTTCGCTCACGGTGTAATTGCAGGCTTCGGCGGTTACGTCTTCAAAGAAGACGGCGGCGCGCTCGACCCAACCGACATCGGCTTGAACAACGAAGGCGCAGTCAAAGGATTCGACTACATCGGCAAATGGTACCAAGAAGGCCTCTTCCCTAAAGGATTGGTCGGCGAGTCTGGCGGCCAAGCGATGGACCAACTCTTCACTGAGAAGAAAGCACACACAGTTATGAACGGACCTTGGGCTGTTGCTGGTTACCAAGATGCTGGCGTCAACCTCGGAGCGGCGGCAATGCCAACACTTCCGAACGGTGAGCCAATCAAGACGTTCATGGGTGTGAAAACATATGCACTCTCTGCGTACACTGAGAACCAAGAGTGGGCTGAAATGTTCCTCGCAGAACTTACAAACGAAGAGAACGCATTGAAAATGTTTGAAGCATACAACGAAATCCCACCGGTAGCAGCACTCGAGTCGAATGAGACAATCACATCGAACGAAGTTGCGAAAGCGGTATTCGATCAAGCGACAAATGCAATCCCAATGCCGAACATTCCTGAAATGGGACAAGTTTGGGAGCCAATGGCACAAGCGCTTCAGCTCGTAGCGACTGGCAAGCAAGATGCACAAAAATCAGCTGACGAGGCTGTTAAAGTCATCGAGCAACAAATCCAAGCAAACAACCAATAAGGATGTGAAATGACGGGGTACGCCACATGGCGTTCCCCCTCATTTTCTGAAATTGAGCAAACGCTTGCTCGATTGATTTGCTCAAATTGAAAGGAGAAATTGAGGATGGCTTCAATTCCGAACCCAAAAACACCGGAACAACGACCGGACAAACCGACCAACCATGCTCGGAACGCCGCATTACTCTCGATCATTCCGGGAGTGGGGCAGTTCTATAACAACCAACGTGCGAAGGCGATCGCGTTCTTTATCGTCATCATGTCTTATTTTGCAGTAAACTACGATCTGTTTTTCAAAGGGGCGGGCGCCGGACCTGGTGACCGTGGTGGCCTTTGGGGATTGATCACGCTTGGCGAAGTAGCGGGACCTCGTAACGACCACTCCATCTTCTTGATGGTAGAAGGTATTGTCGCAATAATTTTACTGTTCTTCGGTATCGCGTTCTACATTTGGAACATTCGTGACGCTTACCGAGTCGGTCGCATTCGTGATCAGCACCTAAACGTGCCAACGTTCCAAGTGCAACTTCGCAACTTGCGTGACCATGGATTCCCATACTTGATGTTGATCCCGTCGCTCATCTTGCTCGTCTTCACAGTCGTGTTGCCGCTGATCTTTACGTTCTTGATCGCATTCACGAACTATCGTTACAACAACGCGCCACCGGCAAAACTCGTCGAGTGGATCGGGTTCGAAAACTTTACGCGCATCTTTGAAATCGACATTTGGCGCGACACGTTCGTCGGCGTTCTCGGTTGGACGCTCGTCTGGACGGTCGCTTCAACGGTCGGTGTCATCGCGATCGGGATTTTCCTTGCCGTTCTGTTGAACCAAGAAGGACTTCGGTTCCGTCGCTTGTTCCGTTCAATCTTGATCTTGTCATGGGCCGTACCAGCGTTCATCACGATCTTGATTTTCCGCTCGATGTTCAATGAGTCGTTCGGTGTGTTCAATACGACAATCCTGCCGGCCTTTGGTCTCGATCCGATTAACTGGATGACCGACCCGACAGCGACACGTAGTGCGCTCATCTTGATTCAATGGTGGCTCGGTTTCCCGTTCATCATGACGCTCATGACCGGTGTCTTGCAGTCGATCCCGGGTGACTTGTATGAAGCTGCGACGATTGACGGCGCGAACATCTTTGATAAGTTCCGTCTGATCACATTGCCGATGCTCTTGTTCGCAACAGCACCGATTCTCATCACGCAGTTCACGTTCAACTTTAACAACTTTAACATCATCTATCTCTTCAACGGTGGTGGGCCGGCTGTTCCAGGACAAACTGCCGGTGGTACCGACATCTTGATTTCATGGATTTACAAATTGTCGCTCGGGGCCAACCCGCAATACGGACTTGCGGCTGCGATCACGCTCATCTTGTCATTCTTCATCATGACTCTAGCCGTCATCCAGTTCCGTCGGACAAAATCTTTCAAAGACGAGGATATGATCTGATATGAAAAAACAAAAACGAATCAATTTGGCGTTCTCTTATGTCATCTTGACGCTTGCGTCGATCATTATTCTCTATCCGATGCTGTGGGTAATGGGAACATCATTTAACCCGGGTCGTACGATCACGTCGACGATCATTCCGTCAAACCCGACGCTCATTCACTACAAAAACTTGTTTGACCTAACAATTTCGGATTATAGTTTATGGTATGTGAATACGTTGAAGATCGCGTTCATCACGATGGCGCTCGCCGTCATCTTAGTAACGATTACTGGTTATGTGTTCTCGCGTTACCGTTTCGTCGGACGGAAGAACTCGCTCATCTTGTTCCTCGTCTTGCAGATGGTCCCGCAATTCGTTGCCATCATCGCGATTTTTGTGTTACTCAACATGCTCGGCCTTCTTGATACGCATACAGCGCTGATTCTGCTGTACGCCGGTGGGGCGATTCCGATGAACACGTACCTGGCGAAAGGTTACTTCGATACGATTCCGAAAGAGCTCGATGAGGCTGCTCGGATGGATGGTGCCGGTCACCTTCGTATCTTCTGGCAAATCATTTTGCCGCTCGCGAAGCCAATTGTCGCAACGATCGCCTTGTTCAACTTTATGGGCCCGTTCAACGACTTCATCTTGGCATCGCTCGTCCTGCGTACACCTGAGAAGCAGACGCTAGCGGTTGGACTTTACAATATGATCTCGCGACAATTCGACAACAACTTCACGTTGTTCGCGGCAGGCGCCGTCCTTTCGGCCCTCCCGATCGTCCTCTTGTTCTTCATATTCCAACGTTACTTCGTCTCCGGTCTCACTGCGGGTGGTACGAAAGGTTAATACTCAAAAAGGGGGAAGCGATATGAGGCGAGGCGTCGTGCTCGTTCTCCTGTCGCTTCTTTTGTTTCCTACAATCGTCGGAGCGAAAGAAGCAGCAACATGGGAACAAGAACGCATGTACTTTATTATGGTCGACCGGTTCGTTGACGGGAATCCTGACAACAACGACCAAGTCGACAAGGATGATCCAAAAGCGTTTCACGGAGGCGACATTCGAGGTGTGATCGAAAAACTCGACTACATCGAATCGCTCGGATTTACGTCGATTTGGTTGACGCCTGTGTTTCAGAACATGCCGGACGGTTACCACGGCTACTGGATCAAAGATTTTTATGACATCGATCCCCAGTTCGGGACGAAAGAAGATTTGCAAGAACTCGTCGATGAGGCGCATAAGCGCGATATGAAAGTCATTCTTGACTTCGTCGTCAACCATGTCGGTCCGAAACATCCGTGGGTCGAGGAACGACCGGACTGGTTCCATGACGAGTTGCCGATCGTTCTCTGGCAAGACCAAGAGCAAGTCGAGACGCACTGGTTGTTCGACTTGCCGGACTTTAAAACGGAAGACCCTGAAGTGAAAGACTATTTGATCGACGCCGCTACTTATTGGATTGAAGAGACCGGCATCGATGGCTATCGTCTCGATACGGTCCGCCACGTCGATAAGCCGTTTTGGGAAGACTTCGTCGAAGCGGTGCGGGCGGTCGACCCTGACTTTTACTTGTTGGCCGAAGTGTTCGACCCGAATCCACAATACGTCGCCGAGTACGACAATTTAGGATTTAACAGTGTCACAAACTTTACGTTCTATGATCGCGTCTCGAAGACGATGACGCAAAAGCACGCCAACGTCGACGAAATCGACGTGGCGGCAAGCTACGCCGAGACGTTTTTCAACGATCCGAACCAAATGGCGACGTTCCTGGACAACCATGATGTCGAGCGGTTCATGCACGTCGCTGGACTCGGGGGAGCCGAGTCGGCAGAGCGGCGACTTCGCCTAGCGCTGTTCGCGCTCTATGCGTCGCCTGGTATGCCGATTTTATTCCAAGGGACAGAAAACGCGCAAACCGGTGGGGCCGATCCGGCCAACCGGGTGATGACGGATTTCCCAGGGAATGAAGAGTTACATGAGTACGTCGCGACGATGAACCGGATGCGGGAAGACTATCCCGTCTTCGCCACTGGAGAGCAACGGATGATTGCCTCGAAAGACGGCATGGCCGTGTTCGAGCGTCGCGACGGCGATGAGGTCGCCTTGTACGCTATTAATATGAACGATGAGGATACAGAGATTGAATTCGAGGTAAGCGAAGTCGGTGAAGATCAACGGCTCCGCGGTCTCTTGTTCTCACAACTTGTCACGGAAAAACGTGGCACGTTCACCATCAAGCTCGCTGGCGAGAGCGCCAACGCCTATGTCGTCGAGGAATCGGAAGTGAACATGTGGACGCTTGGTCTGCTCGTCGTCACGATCCCGCTGTTCTTGACGGGTCTGGTCATGTGGAAGCGACGCCGCGGCGCGAACTGAATACCCTGTCGCAGGGAACAATGAATTAACGGAAGCAAGGGGGAGCACCATGCAAATCACGATCAAAGATGTCGCCAAACACGCCAACGTCGCACCGTCGACAGTGTCACGCGTCATCGCCAACAGTCCGCGAATTAGCCAGAAAACGAAAGAACGTGTTCGTAGTTCGATGGAAGAACTCGGGTACCATCCGAACATCCATGCAAGAAGTCTCGCCAACCGCTCGACACAATCGATTGGTCTTGTCATGCCGAGCGCGGCGACGAAAATACTCCAAAATCCGTTCTTCCCGGAAGTGTTGCGCGGAATCAGTACGAAAGCCCATCAAAACGGTTATTCGTTGTATATGACGACCGGTGTGACCGAAGAAGAAGTGCTGTCGGGTGTCATCGAGATGGTCCAAGGTCGCCGGGTCGACGGTGTCATCGTCTTGTACTCACGCGAAGACGATAAAGTCGTCCAATATTTGCGGCAGACGAAGTTCCCGTTCGTCGTCGTCGGGAAGCCGTTCGGGGACGCCTCGTCAATCACGTACGTCGATACGGACAACTACTTAGCTGGTCGTGAAGTGACGAAGCACTTGTACAACCTCGGTCACCGCCGCATCGCCTTCATTGGCGGATCGGATAAATTGGCTGTCACGCAAGACCGTCGCAACGGGTACGCGACGGCGCTTATGGAAGCCGGGATCCCGGTACGGGAAGACTACATCGCCCGTGCCGAGTTCATGACGAAAGGTGGCGCCAAAGCGGTCCGGGAACTGCTTCATGTCGATGAGCCACCGACGGCTGTCGTCGTCAGTGATGATATGATGGCGCTCGGTGTCATCAGCACGCTCAGTGAGATGGGTCTGAAAATCCCTGAAGACGTCGCTGTCGTCAGTTTCAACAACGTCTATATCGCTGAGCATTCGAATCCGCCGCTCACTTCAGTCGAAATCAACATCTTCGGTCTCGGTTTCGAGGCGACGAACTGCCTGATCGAACAAATCGGCGATAGTGCACCACCGTACGGGAAACGTGTCATCGTCCCGCACTATTTAGTCGTCCGCCAGTCGTGTGGTCAAAAAAAGAATAGCCATGCGGCTGAATGAGTTGAAACCTTCCGTTTTCGTGCGGAAGGTTTTTTGTGCGGATTCTAACGCATACAAAGAAAGAACGTTCAATCCGACAAAAGTCCTGGCGTTACAAACAGATTACAGTTGTGAAAGAAATGGTTGAAAAAACAGGACGAGGGAACACTTATACTACCGGCAAAATAGCAAATCACGACAGAGCAGTCCGGCCAATAACCAAAAAAATATAGAATTTGAAAGGGAGATACAATCATGGATAACAAACGTTACGTAGGGACTTACTATCAAGAAGCAGAGCTTGTCTCGAAAATTGATGAACTTCGCGCGGCGGGACACCGCGAGGACGACCTGTACGTTGTTGTAAAAGATAAATCGAACCTTTCGATGGTTCGCGGCGAAACGGATGCAGAAGTAAAAGAAACGAAAGCATCGTGGCTCGATCGCTTCTTCGGAGTCGCAGACGGCGGCGATGAAGTGCGCCATACGTTTGATAAACTCGGCTTCTCAGAAGAGGAGACGGCACGCCACCATCAAGATATCGAAAAAGGCGGCTTCGTCTTGTTATTAGATACAGACGACGGCGTCTTGGACAACGGTCGCAACGACACGTTCGAAGGCGGTCGCACGTCAGCGGGCTATGGTTCTGAAGGGAACGAGGCTGGAAACATGACGTCGCGTGATCATGACCTCGGGACGACAGGTGCCGGACTTGGCGCAACGGGCGCGGGAGTCGGAGCGGACCGTCACCATGACATGGACGAGGACATTCGCAACCGTACCGACTTGACGGACGAGCAAAAGCTTGAGCTTCACGAAGAGCGCCTCCAAATCAATAAAGAGCGCGTTCAGACCGGTGAAGTCCGAGTCGAAAAAGAAGTCGTCGAGCACGAAGAACGGGTCGATGTCGAAGTCGAGCATGACGAAGTGCACGTCGAACGACGTCAAGTCGACGGGGACCGTGAAGCGACGGGCCATTCGTTCGATGCTACGACAGATCGCGACGAGATTCGTGTGCCAGTCACAGAAGAACGCGTCGATGTCACGAAGAAAGACGTCGTGGCCGAAGAGATTGTCGTCGGCACAGACAAAGTGAAAGATACAGAGACGGTACGCGAGACGCTTCGTAAAGAAGAAGCCCATATCGAAGGCGAAAACAGCCATCAAAAACATGACGCTGACCATAAGCGCCGTGATGAGCGCGACCGGATCTAATTGGATGACCAAGCACCTCGACAAGGATGGCTCTCTCTGAGGGACCATCCTTTTTTTCGCCAATTCATCTTACAGGAGGAACGAATGTTATGAAACATGCCATCATCTCTGAAGTATTTGACCAACCCGAGGTGTTGCTCAAGCGGACGATCGATTTGAAGCAAGAAGGATATAAAGAAGAAGACATGTACGTCTTCGTCAAACGGACTGAAACGGCTGACGCCATCCGACGCCATTCAAAACTATACGTACTAGTCGCGGATGAGCCGGATACGGTGGCGTCTCTCGTCACGTCAAGCGAACGGCCAATCGAGCGCTGGCTCGGCAGTATGCGGTTGACGCGCGAGCAGCAGGAACGATTCGTGGGTGAAGTCGAGCAAGGACGGTTGTTCCTTTACGTCGACGCGGATCAAAACGAGGAGATGGCGGACATTAAACGATTGCCGCGCGCTTCTTCCAAGGAGCATGAAGAACAGACGCTTGAACTCCACGAGGAGCGACTCGCGGTTGAAAAAGAAACGGTGCAGACGGGGGAACTCGTCATCGACAAGCATGTAACCAAGACTGAACAGACGATTGAAGTACCGGTTCGGAGGGAACACCTACATGTAGAGCGCCTTGCTGGTTCTGAAAATGTGATTGAAGACTACGACTTCGACAAACCTGGCATCCGGACGATCGACGAAGGGGACCAACTACGTATCCAAGTCATCGAAGAGCGCGCCTTCATCGTCAAGCGTCCAGTCGTCGTCGAAGAGATCATCGTCCGCAAGCAAGTGGATGAAGATACGAAGACGGTCACCGAGACGCTCCGTAAAGAAGAGATTGATATTAGGCAAGTGGGACAAGGCAAGATCACGATCGAGGACAATCCAACACCTAGAAAGGATGATAAATGATGAGTAACAAACGATTTGTTGATACGTACAAAGACGAGGCGGCACTCGTCTCAAAGATTGATCAACTGAGCCAAGACGGGTACGACGAGAAAGACCTTTACGTCGTCGCGAGAGACGAGGATAACGTCTCGCTCGTCAAACGGAACACTGACGCGAAAGTCGAGGAAGCGAACGCTTCTTGGATGCAGAAGTTCGCGGGCGTCGCCGAAGGAGAGCAGGAAGTGAAACGGGCACTCCTCGATCTCGGTTTGGCCGATGATGACGTCAACAAAGCGTACGGGGACATTATGGACGGTGGGTATGCCCTCATTCTCGATGAGCCCGATACCGGATTCAACGATGGCGACAACCAGGCCTTTGAAGGTCATGAAGCGAACGCCGCCTTCGGTCGCGATTCAGACGTGTGATACAGACGTACCTACTCTGGCCCAATGAGGCAGGGTAGGTTTTTTTCGTTCCAAAAGTGACAAAAAAAGAATGAAAAACTTTTATGCAAACGATTGCATTCTCGGTGTAGTCGTGTAAAATGAGAGGTGAGATTAAAAATACAGCGCTTTCATAGACAAGCGGTTGCACGATTCGGTTGTCTACTGACAAGTAGCCTTGTAGAGAAAAAGGAGTGGCAGACAGATGAAACGATTGTTTGCAGTCGACGAATGGAAAGTAACGGAAGAAGGGCTTCACCCGAACGAGAACCGTCTCGCAGAATCGATCACCTCGCTCGGTAACGGGCACATGGGGATGCGCGGGAACTTTGAAGAAGATTATTCAAACGATACGCACCAAGGATTTTACGTGGCGGGCGTCTACTATCCCGACAAGACGCGTGTCGGTTGGTGGAAAAATGGATATCCGGAATACTTTGCCAAAGTATTGAACGCGACGAACGTGGCCGGCCTGCGTGTCGCCATCAACGGGACGCCTGTCGACTTGGCGAAGTGGGAAGTCAAAGGCTTCACACGCGAACTCGATATGCAGCGCGGTGTCCTCACGCGGACGTTCACGCTCGTGAACGGATCCGAGGAGACGAACGTCGAAGTCGTTCGCTTCTTCTCGATCGTCGACAAAGAGATTTTGGCGATTCGCTACAACGTCACCCCGGTGAACTATGAAGCGAAAATCGAATTCACTCCTTATCTAGACGGGGACGTCGTCAACGAAGACTCGAACTACGATGAGAAATTCTGGTTGCCGGTCGAACACGGCGTCGAAGAACGGTTCGGTTTCGTCACGACAAAAACGAAGAAACTTGATTGGCACGTCACGGCGTCGATGATCGCCGACGTCGAAGACGCACGCTGTGAAGTGCTCGATGCGACCGACCTCTACGTCGCGAACCGCTTCACGGTCAAAGCGGCAGCGGGTGAGATGGCAACGGCGTACAAGTACGTATCGGTCGTCACGAACCGTGATCATGAAATTGACAATTTGCAAGGAGTCGGCATGCAGCGCGTTGAAGCCGCGTTCGAGAAAGGGTTCGAGACGCTCTTGGCGGAACAGACGGAAGCTTGGCTCGCCCGTTGGGAAAACGCGGACGTCCGCATCGACGGCGACGCGGAAGCGCAACAAGGCATCCGTTTCAACATCTTCAACATGTATCAAACGTATACGGGCGAAGACTCACGTCTCAACATCGGACCGAAAGGGTTCACGGGCGAGAAGTACGGTGGCGCCACGTATTGGGACACGGAAGCGTATTGCCTCCACTTCTACTTGGCGACGACGAAGCCGGAAGTGTCGTGGAACTTGCTCAAATATCGTCATAATCAATTGCCGCAAGCGAAAGAGAACTCGGTCAAAAACGTCGGGATGAAGGGCGCCTTGTATCCGATGGTGACGATGAACGGGGAAGAGTGCCACAACGAGTGGGAGATCACTCATGAAGAGATTCACCGGAACGGTGCGATTGCCCATGCGATCTTCAACTACACGAACTTCACGGGCGACAAGTCGTACCTAGGTCAATACGGACTTGAAGTATTGGTCGAGATCTCGCGTTACTGGGCTAGCCGCGTCAACTTTGTACCACACAAAGACGTGTACATGATCCTAGGCGTCACAGGTCCGAACGAATACGACAACAACGTCAACAACAATTGGTACACGAACTTGATCGCCGCTTGGACGCTCGAGTACACGCAAGAAGTGTACAACTACTTGAAAGAAGCAGAACCGGCACGACTCGACGAGTTGACAGCAACGCTCAACTTGACGGATGCGGAACTCGCGAAGTGGGCTGATATCCAAACGAAGATGTACTATCCGAAAGACGACCTCGTCCCGGACGTGTTCATGCAGCAAGACGGGTTCATGGATAAAGAGCAGATCTTAGTGAAAGACCTCGATCCGAAACACTTGCCACTTAACCAAAATTGGTCGTGGGACCGCATCCTCCGCTCGAACTTTATCAAGCAGGCGGACGTGCTCCAAGGCCTGTACACGTTCAGCGACCGCTTCACGCTCGAACAAAAACGTGCGAACTTCGACTTCTATGAGCCGCGTACGGTGCATGAGTCGAGCTTGTCGCCTTGTGTCTACTCGATCGTGGCAGCTGAAGTCGGTTATGAAGACAAAGCGGTCGAGCTGTACCAACGCTCAGCCCGACTCGATCTTGATAACTACAACAACGATACAGAAGACGGTCTTCACATCACATCGATGGTCGGTTCGTGGATGGCGATCGTCCACGGCTTCGCTGGGATGCGCGCCCTCGAGACCGAACTCACGTTCAGCCCGATGATCCCGAAAGATTGGGACGGTTACTCGTTCAACGTGCTCTGGCGCGGCCATCACTTGACGGTCACATCGACGCGTGAACAAGTGACGATCAAACAGACAAATGGAACGGACGTTACGATTCGTGTGTACGGAAACGCGGTAACGGTTCCGGCGAATGATTCAGTGACGATCGAGACAGTGAAAGCGTGACCAAACGTATCAGGGCAGCAAGTCGGCTTCGGCCGGCTTGCTTTTTTGTGATACAGGCGGGCACATCCCATTATTTTTGTTGTAGGCATGGCTTTGAATGTATGTTATCTTGATGCTTAGCTAATTTTGAAAGGGGAGACAGAACTTGACGGAATCCGTTAAAGAACACGCGCGCATCGGGATCGTTTCGATCATCGGGGGAGTGTTCGTCGCATTATCGATGACATTATTCTTAATCCCAGCGGGGGTTTACTCGACTGGGTTTACGGGCTTGGCCCAAATTTTCACGACCTTATTTGCCGGTACGCCGTTTGAGCTCGGTGAAGGCATTTGGTTCTTCATCTTGAACGTACCGCTTTTAGTCGTCAGTTATTTTATGCTCGGAAAGAACATGATGATCCATACGTTGATCAGCGTTGCCTCGGTCACCTTGTTCATTCGCGTGCTTCCGCAATCGCAGCTCCTCTCGGACGATCCACTCTTAAACGCCGTCTTCGGCGGGGTATTGCTCGCCATCGGGTCAGGCATCACGATTCGGTTCGGTGCCTCGACCGGAGGGTTTGATATCGTCGCCCTCATCCTAGCGAAGTTCACGAACAACTCGGTCGGCGTCTACTTGTTCCTCATGAACATGATGATCGCGCTTTGGGCCGGTGCTTTGTTCGGATGGCCGACGGCGCTGTATACGATCGTCTTCTTGTACGTGACGTCGAAAGTCATCGATGAGATTTACACGAATACACAGCGTCAGACGCTCTTCATCGTCACGAATCATCCAGACGAAGTGACGCAAGAGTTGCACCAACACGTGTTCCGCGGCATCACGCTCATGCCAGCGATCGGTACGTACTCGAAAGTCGAGAAAGCGACGCTCATGATGGTCGCCCAACGCCACGAAGTGCGTGAGATTACCCGTATCTGTAAAGATGCCGATTCACACGTCTTTATTAACGTCGTTCCGACGGAAGATGTTGAAGGGGCATTCCGACGCTGACAGGAAGTCAAGAAAACCCGCTGAACGATTTCAGCGGGTTTTTGTTATGACTTGATGCCAAATTTTTCTTCGAGGTAGATGGCGATGCCGTCATCCATGTTCGAAGCGGTCACTTCGTTGGCGACGACTTTGAGCTGGCTGATGGCGTTGCCCATCGCGACGCCCGTGCCGACGTAGTCGAGCATCTCGAGGTCGTTCTCTTCATCGCCGAAAGCGATGATGTTCTGACGGCTAATGTTCAAGTGCTTCGATACTTCGCGAAGGCCGAGCGCCTTCGATGTATTTTGGCTCATGACTTCGATCATGTGCTCGGGCATGCGCCATTGACGGTTCAAGACGGCTTCGGCGTGCACTTTGTTCAAGCTGGCCCGGACGTTGTCGACGTGTTCTTTCGTCGCGTGGATCAAAAGCGACGTCGGCTCGTCTTGCAAGTGCTTGAGCAAGTCACCAGATGTGACGCTGAGTGCCCGTTCGGCGTAGGGACCGTAAAATTCTTGCGGATCTTTATGGAAATAGACGTGGTCGGTCACTTCGACGACGATGTTGTGTGCTTTCGTCTCCGATACTTCTTCGATGATGTCGTGTGCTGTTTTAAGTGGGATCGGACGGTGTGTGACCGCGTAGGACATATCTTTCGGGTGATGGACGAGCGCTCCGTTGAAGTTGATCAAAGGCGTCGTCAAGCCGAGTTGTTCATAATACATGATCGAGTGACGATGGGGCCGTCCTGTTGCGATCATGACTTCATGGCCGGCATCACGAGCCGCTTGAAGAGCGCGGATGTTCCGCTCACTGATCGTCTTGTCATCTCGTAACAACGTACCGTCTAAATCGACTGCGATTAAATAACGTGACATAAGTCATCCTCTTTTCTACATTGTGTACTATTTCTCTGACCGTACCATATTTCACGTTTCGACGGAAAGAATATACAATCGAGGTCGCATATTGTACGGCAACAATGATATACTATTGCCGTATGGAATTTTATGAATCATCTGTGAGATGGAGGGGACTTTCGATGCGTTACTTAGTCACATTGTTCTGGGCGATCTTGCTTTCGAATACAGCAGTCTTTATCATTTCAGCTGTCGATGGCGTGACGTTCAATGCGGTGCTCGCAACAGCCTTTGGCGTGGTCATCACAATCTTTATCGCGCTCTTGGATACACTTAACCAAGACATGGGAATCAACGACGTCGCCCAAGAAAAGTAAGACGTCCACAACCAAACTGGCTCATATCCGAGTCAGTTCTTTTTATACACATTTAGGAGGGATCGACCATGAAAAACAGTGCCAAACGCGCCAACTTCATTACGTTCGCCATCATCGGTGCCATCATCGTGATCGGGATCGCGCTTTTATTCTTCTTGAATAATGCGAATGAAGAGACCGGCGTCAACGCCGTGTCAGCGGACGAGCTCGAACAGAAAATTGACGAAGAAGAAGAGGTCGTCGTTTACTTCTGGCAGACGGGTTGCGAATATTGTGATCAAGTCAAACCGTATGTCGAACCACTCATCGAGGAGTATGACGCGGTCTCGATCAACTTGGCCGATCATGACGTCTGGACGACTTATGGCATTAACGGAACACCAACGATGATTCGTTTTAAAGACGGTCAAGAAACGGGTCGTGTCGAAGGGGCCGTCTCGGAACAACAGTACGAAACGTTCTTTAAAAACGAGGAGGCCGCACAGTGATCAAAAGCCGCTTGTATCAGACGTTGTTTGAATTGAATGCGACACCGTTCATCGCCAAGCGGCTCCGTCAGTTCGCCGAATCGAAGGCGAGCCGCGCGTTCATCCCGTCGTTCGCGAAAACGTATCAAATCGATATCGCTGAAGCGGCAGAGCCGATCGACGCCTATCCGAGTCTGCACGCCTTTTTCACGCGCCACTTGAAAGACGGGGCGCGCCCGATCGATGCAAACACGGACACGGTCGTATCACCGTGCGACGGACAGCTGTCGATCGTGTCCGCCATAACAGACGAGAGTCGGTTTGAAGTAAAGGGGCAGTCGTATACGCTCGCCGAGATGCTCGGTTCACAGTCAGAGGCGAGACGGTATGCCGGCGGGACGGTTTGCGTGCTCTACTTGAGCCCGCGTGACTACCACCGTGTCCATGTCCCGCTCGCAGGCCGAGTGCTCAGCCATTACGAGCTCGGCGACCGTTCGGCGCCGGTGAATGAACTCGGTTTGACGGAGACGGTCCGCCCGTTGTCACGTAACTATCGCCGTGTCACGCGCTTTGAGAGCGTGGCCGGACGTTACGAGCACATCATGGTCGGCGCTTTGAACGTCAATACAATCGAATGGACCCATGACGGCGAACGTGTCGATAAAGGGGCCGAGGTCGGTTACTTCTCGTTCGGCTCGACCGTCATCCTCTGTTTTGAGAAAGATCGTGTCGTCATCGACCCGGCGAAAATTGGTCCGGTCCGGCTCGGTGAAGTCATCGGTTCGATTCAATCGAACCGATGACTGATAAGTAAATAGACAACAATTTTCTGGCCGGTCAAACGAGACACTAGTCGTTTGGCCGGTTTTCGTATAACATAGAAGGGATATCAATACTTGTATAAGCTGTTGAATCGCTTTAGCTAATTGGAGGAATACAAACGTGTTTAATCGACTTTATCCGAAACAGTTCGTCGCGTCAGTATTTGACATCGACCTTGAAGACTTGAAAGACCGTGGTGTCCGCGTCATTTTGACGGACCTTGATAATACACTCGTGGCCTGGGACGTCCCGCACGCACCTGAGCTTCTTTTGCTATGGCTCGAGAAAGTGAAATCACATGGACTCGATGTCATCGTCGTCTCGAATAATAACGAGAACCGCGTGCGCACGTTTACGGAACCGCTCGGTCTTCATTATGTGGCGCGTGCGAAAAAACCGTTGCCGTCTGGGTTCAAGCAAGCACTTGCCAAGTACGGCTATTCAACCAAAGAAGCGATTTTCTTAGGCGATCAAATCTTCACTGACGTGCTCGGCGCCAATATGGCAGGCATTCACGTCGTTCACGTGCAGCCCGTCGTCAAGACGGACGGTCTCGTCACGAAGTTCAATCGCATGCTGGAGAAAGTCGTATTCGCGCATATGAAGCGTCGCGGGAAGTACGTGTTGATCACGAAAAAAGTGGAGGAAATCGCAGTCGATGCGAAGCGGGCCAAAGTGGCCGTCGCTGAAAAGATCGGCGAGGCGATGCACTCACGTTCAGAAGATTCACATAAAAAAGATAAATAAGGGCCTCGAACGCATAGGAAGAAGGAGGCTGTCTTGTACGGCGCGTAAGACGTCGGAATTAACGCTTCAGGAGTAGCGGCGAGGCGCTACGAAGAATGAAGAAGAGGAAACTTAAAGGACAGCACATACGAATATGGAAGAAACGAAACGTTATTGCGCCGGTTGCGGCGTTCTCATTCAAACAGAAGACCCGACAGCAGTCGGTTATGCACCAAAATCGGCACTTGATCGCGAGATCGTCATTTGCCAACGCTGCTTCAAATTGAAGCATTACAACCAGATCCAAGACGTCGAATTGACGGACGATGACTTCTTGCGCATCTTGAACGGGATCAGCGCCAAAGAAGCGCTCGTCATCAAAATCGTCGATATTTTTGATTTCAACGGAAGCTGGCTCCCGGGACTTCAACGTTCGGTCGGATCGAACGATGTCTTGTTAGTCGGGAACAAAGTCGATCTACTGCCGAAGTCGGTCAACCCGAACCGGATGGCGAACTGGATGAAGACCGAGGCGAAAGAACTTGGTTTGACGCCGGTCGATGTCCATTTGATCAGCGCTAAAAAAGGTCACGGCATCGACGAACTAGCAGAGAAGATCGAGTACTATCGCAAAGGGAAAGACGTCTACGTCGTCGGTTGTACGAATGTCGGGAAATCGACACTCATCAACCAAATCATCAAGCGCTTCGGTGCTGAAGATGAAGCGATCATCACCGTCAGTCATTTCCCGGGAACGACGCTCGACTTGATCGACGTCCCGCTCGATGATGATGCGAACCTGTACGATACGCCAGGGATCATCAACCGCCATCAAATGGCGCATTACGTCGACGCGCGCGATTTGAAGACGATCACACCTAAAAAAGAGATCAAGCCGCACGTGTTCCAATTGAACCCGCAGCAAACACTCTTCTTTGGTGGTCTGGCTCGTCTCGATTACCTGGAAGGCAATAAACGTTCATTCGTCGTCTACATGTCGAACGAGTTGAAGACACACCGGACGAAGCTCGACAAAGCAGATGAGCTTTATGAAAACCATATCGGCAAAATGCTTAACCCGCCGAACGAGAAGACGTTGCAATTGTTGCCGCCGCTCGTGCGTCATGAATTTAGTCTCCGTGACGGCGTCAAGACGGATATCGTCTTTAGCGGACTCGGTTGGGTCGCCATCCACGGAAAAGGTGGACGGATTGCCGCTTGGGCACCAAAAGGAGTCGTCGTCACATTACGCGAGGCGCTCGTATGAGACTGGCCGTCATCGGTCACCCAATCGCTCATTCGCTCTCTCCCTCCCTGCACGAGCAGTGGCTGAGAGCGTCTGGGCTTTTCGGGCGGTATGACGCGCTCGACGTCACAGCGGACGAGCTCGCCCCGTTGTTTCAGGCGATGCGGGACGGGGACTATGACGGGTTCAACGTCACGATCCCGTACAAGGAAGCGGTCATCCCGTTGTTAGACGACTTGGAGGACTCAGCCAAGTCGGCCGGTGCCGTCAACACCGTCTATAAGCGGGACGGACGTTTGATCGGCGCGAACACGGACGGCGTCGGTCTTGTGACCGCACTCGACCCGTACACCGACTGGTCTGGTCGTGTGCTCGTCATCGGGGCGGGTGGAGCGGCCCGCGGGATCATCAGCGCGTTGCCGACCCGAAACGTCACGGTCACGAACCGGACGATCGACCGGGCCGAGCGTCTCGCGAAGACGTTCGGCATCGAGTCACAACCGCTCGGTGATGTCGACGTCGCCCGCTACGACGTCATCATCCAAACGACATCGGTCGGCATGGATGGGGTACAATCACCGCTTCCGTTAAATGGATTACGACAAAACACCGTCATTTGTGATATCATATATCGTCCACTCGTCACACCGTTTTTAAGCGACGCCACAATCCGAGGCGGTAAAACCGTGAACGGGACTGCCATGTTCGTCGGGCAGGGAGCGTTGGCGTTCGAACGCTGGACAGGTGTGAAACCGGATCAAATTGTCGGAATGAAGTTAATTGAAAGCTTATTGGAGGAATAAAAATAATGTTATCAGGTAAACAGAAGCGATTTTTACGCGCCGAGGCACACAACCTCTCGGCCATCTACCAAGTCGGAAAAAACGGCGTCAGTGAAGCGATGTGCAAAGACATCGGCGATGCGCTCGAAAAGCGTGAACTGTTAAAAGTCCAAGTTCTTCAAAACTGTCTCGACACGCCGAAAGACGTGGCTGGAGAGTTGGCTGAAGGAACGAAGGCAGAAGTCGTTCAAGTCATTGGAAAAGTCATCGTCTTGTACAAACAGGCGAAAGAGAAAGAGAATCGCCAAATCAAGCTTCCATGAGTCGCATCGGGCTGATGGGAGGGACGTTCGACCCGCCGCATCTCGGTCATCTGTTGATCGCCGAGCAGGCGAGAGAACAACTCGAGCTCGACGAGGTCTGGTTCTTACCGGCAGCGATCCCGCCCCATAAGGCCGGGTTCAGCCGGGCGGACGACCGGATCGAGATGACGCGGCGGGCCATCTCCGGTCACCCGGATTTCAAGCTCAACTTGATCGAGTTCGAACGAGCTGAACCGTCCTACACGGTCGAGACGATGAAACGGTTGCGGGAGCAGTATCCGGCTGACACGTTCTTCTTCCTGATCGGGGCCGATTCACTCGATGCGCTCGAGAAGTGGCACGATTATGAGACGCTGACTACGCTCGTGACGTTCGGTGCGGTCGCACGGCCCGGGAGCCGCTACCGGATCCCGAGCCGAGCTGACGTCCGTACGATCGACATGCCGCAGCTTGAGATTTCGTCGACCGACATTCGGGAACGTGCGAAGCGGAACAAGTCGATCACGTATCTCGTCCCATGTGAAGTCGAAACTTATATCAAGGAGCACGATTTGTATGACGTATGAACAGGCACAGGCATTGATTGAACGAACGTTGCCTGAGAAACGGTACATCCATACGCTCGGTGTCGTCGAGACGGCAGAACGTCTCGCCCGAACGTACGGAGAGGACGTAGACCAGGCCCGGCTCGCGGCAATGTTGCACGATTATGCGAAGTACCATGACCGTGACGAGATGCGTCAAATCGTCTTAGACGAGCATCTCGACCCGTTGTTGCTCGAGTTTGATGACGAACTGCTTCATGCGCCGGTCGGAGCGGTCTTGTTAGACCGTGCCTACGACCTCGACGCTGAAGTCATATCGGCCATCAAAAACCACACGACCGGCGAACCTGGTATGTCGCGCCTCGATCAAATTTTATTTGTCGCGGATGCGATTGAACCGAATCGTCGGTATCCCGGTGTCGACGTGTTGCGCGATTTGGCAGACGTTTCACTTGAAGCGGCCGTCGTCGCGACACTGCGCCATACGATTAACTATTTATTGAAGAAGTCGGTGCGGATTTTCCCGCAGACGATTACGACATATAACTATTATTTGAACACACCTTAGGAGGGTCTATATGACTGTAAAAGAAGAACTTGAATTGATTGTAAAAGCTGTTGACGATAAACGTGGGGAAGACATCGTCGTCCTCGACATGGAAGGTATCTCACCGATCGCCGATTATTTCGTCATCTGCCACGGTAACTCTGAGAAGCAAGTCGAAGCGATCGCACGTGAAATCAAAGACGTGGCGGGCGAGAACGATTTGCCGCTTAAAAAATTCGAAGGCATGGACTCGGCACGTTGGGTGCTCGCTGACCTTGAAAACGTCGTCGTCCACATCTTCCACCGTGACGACCGTGACTACTACAACCTTGAAAAATTATGGGCTGACGCGCCGCACGTCGACGTGGAAGTCGGCTAATGACGTACGAAGGGTTCGCCTACGTATACGATGAGTTGATGAAAGATGCCCCGTACGCGGATTGGGTCGCGTTCGTGCGGCGCCACGTCGCGGACGGTGCATCGCTTGCCGACGTCGGATGCGGGACGGGCTCAGCGACGATCCGGCTGGCCGAGCATTACGACACGATCGGTCTCGACTTATCCGAGTCAATGCTCGAAGTCGCCCAAGAGAAAGCGCTTGAAGCGGGCGTCACGCTACCGCTCTGGCAACAAGACATGCGTGAGCTCGAACTGCCGGCTCCGGTCGATGCCGTGACGATCCTTTGTGACTCGCTTTGCTACCTTGCAGACGAGGCCGACGTCGTCGACACGTTCGAGGCGGTATATGAGCAGCTGAAGCCGGGCGGGACGTTCATCTTTGACGTCCATTCACCGAACAAGATGGAGACGCTCTTCAACCAGAAGACGTACGCGTCGAACGGGGAAGACTGTTCTTACATCTGGTTCGCTGACCCGGGCGAGAAGCCGCTCTCGGTCATCCACGATTTGACGTTTTTCGTCGCGCTCGAGGATGGCACGTATGAACGCGTCGAAGAGACGCACGAACAGCGGACGTATGAGCCAGGGCAGTATATGCAATGGCTCATCGGTGCCGGCTTCCACGTGAAATCGGTCACGGCCGACTTCTCGGATCAAGCTCCGGGCCAAAACGCCGAACGAATTTTCTTCGTCGCCCAGAAATAAACGAGACCCTATCGCGTGAAGCGATGGGGTCTTTGTCATATGGAAATATGTACACAGTTGTTCGATTAGACACGGAAATGGGAATAAGTCCGTAGAGACATTTTACGGAAAGAAGGCACGTATCATGAAGCTGACACGAGGACGACTGTTAGAATTCGGATTCGTCTTGTTCATGGGGATTATTCTCATCACGTCCATCATTCAAGGAGCGTGGTTTAACGCGAGTGTCGCCGGGGCGGGCATCGTCTCGGGACTGATTCCGTTCATGTTGGAGAAGGCGTTTAAAACCGAGTTCGATGCCAAGATGAAAATCGCCTATATTATTTTCCTGTTCGCCTCGCAATATTTGGGTTCGATCGTCGGATTATACAGCAACGGATGGTGGGACACATTTTTGCACGTGTTGAGCGGGGTATTTTTGGCGTTTCTTGGTTTTGACTTCTTTAGTCGTCTCGATGAAGACACACGGCTCGAGATGCCGAAGCGCTTCCTCTTCGTTTACATCGTCGTCTTCTCGATGGCGGGCGCGGCGTTATGGGAGATGTATGAGTTCACGTCAGACATTGTGTTGCAGACGACGATGCAAGGGAACGGGAACGATGACACGATGGTTGATATAATTGCCGGATCGCTCGGTGGGATCATCGCTGCCTTATTGGTGACAGAAATCCATCGGAAAGAGCAGATTAAAAAGAAAAATGGAACCACCTGAAAATAATAGCGCTTACAAAACGTTCGAGACGTCTCGAGCGTTTTATTTGTAATAATTATTATCTTTTAATATTATTAATTTAGTAATAATGATTATTAAGAGGAGGCAACAATATGGATCAACATCGTCATCTAACTACTAACCAAGGCGTTCCAATCGGGGACAACGCCAACTCCATCACAGCCGGCCGCCGCGGCCCAACGCTTCTCGAAGATTATCAGCTAATTGAGAAACTCGCCCACTTTGACCGTGAGCGCGTGCCGGAGCGGGTCGTTCATGCCCGTGGTGCCGGAGCACACGGTGTCTTCAAAGTTAAAAATAGCATGAAACGATATACGAAAGCCAAGTTCTTGCAAGAAGTTGGCCAAGAAACACCAATTTTTGCCCGCTTCTCGACGGTCATCCACGGTCTCGGTTCACCGGAGACGCTTCGTGACCCGCGTGGATTCTCAGTCAAGTTCTACACCGAAGAAGGCAACTATGACTTCGTCGGAAACAACTTGCCGGTCTTCTTCATCCGTGATGCGATCAAGTTCCCAGACGTGATCCACTCGCTCAAACCGGACCCACGGACGAACCTTCAAGACCCGGACCGTTTTTTCGACTTCATGTCGCTCACACCGGAATCGACGAGCATGCTCGTGCACTTGTTCAGTGATGAAGGCATCCCGGCGTCGTACCGTCACATGCGCGGTTCATCGGTCCATTCGTTCAAATGGGTAAACGAATTTGGGAACACGGTGTACATAAAGCTCCGTTGGGTTCCGAAGCAAGGCATTAAAAACTTGTCGATGGACGAAGCAGCGAAAGTGCAAGCGGAAGACTTCAACCATGCGACGCGCGACTTGTTCAACGCGATCGAAGAAGGCGACTTCCCGGAGTGGGACCTTTACGTCCAAATCCTCGATCCGGCCGATATGGACAACTTCGACTTCGACCCGCTCGATGCGACGAAAGACTGGTTCGAAGACGTCATCCCGTATCAACTCGTCGGCACGATGACGCTCAATAAGAACGTCGACAACTTCTTCGCCGAGACGGAATCGGTCGGGTTCAACCCGGGCGTGCTCGTCCCTGGGATTCAACCGTCGGAAGACAAGATGCTGCAAGGCCGTTTGTTCTCATACTCGGATACGCAACGTTACCGCATCGGGGCGAACTATCTCCAACTCCCGATCAACTGCCCGTTCGCACAAGTGTCGAACAACCAGCGTGATGGCGCGATGCCGTTCAAACAACAGACGAGTCCGGTCAACTACGAGCCGAACCGTTACGAGGACACACCGAAACCGGATGCGGCTTATATCGAAACCGAGCAACCGATCACAGGAGTAACGGGTCGTCAGAAAATCGAGAAGACGAACGACTTCGGGCAAGCGGGCGAGGTGTACCGCCGCTACTCGCAAGACGAGAAAGACGGTCTCGTGCGTAACTTGGTCGCCCACATTAAAGAAGTCCGTCATGAGAAGACGGTCCTTCTCTTGATCTGTAACTTCTACCGTGCCGACCGCGACCTCGGGGAACGCCTGTCGAAAGAATTGAACGTCGATATCACACCATTCTTGAGTCAAGTAACGGAGTAAACGTTAGGAAGCAGAGTCGGCAAAACGCCGCTCTGCTTTTTTGCGTATACTAGGGAGTGGGGGTGATGAAATGAATGTGCGAAGTGCTGGGTATTTGCTAATCGAACGAACAAATCGAGCAGCGTATATGGACGAACGACTGATTCCGAAGTTGGTGCAATCTGCAAGTGTATGCATTTGTGAGCAACATCCAACGCTTGATGTGCTTTGGGGGACGTCAAAACATAGTAAAGATACGTATCGAGAACAATTGCAACTTACCGAAAAAGAGTACCTCATACTCATGGAATGGGTAGATTTGCATCAGGAGAGTGGGGAACTCGGATACCCTCAAACGTTTCAGACGATTGAACTCGCAAAGAAATTTAGGGACCGTTTCTTCTCTCACATCGAACGCGACATCATTGAGCTCGGTCTGCCTGAGTCTTATGTTTCTGACTTTTTAGCAGAGGGGGAAGAAGGAGACAGCCCCGAGCGATACGGCGTTGAACGTTTCATTTTGCGACACGAACGCAATGAGCCGCTCGGACGATTTCTCGGTTACGAAGTGCTCGGGTATGAGAAAGGCACGTTTCATTCCTATCTATGTAATGGGTTAGAGCGAGATTTCGCCGAACGATTCCCGTTTCAGTTGAACGAGCGCGGCTTCATCCCGACGCTTGAAGAAGCGGAACGCTATTGTACATACAGTAATCAAGAAGACGTTGGGACTGAGCCTGTCTTGTGGTTGCCATGGGCCATCTTTAAAGTGGAGTGAGGTCTCTATCATTGTCGGAAACCTTCGCTCTGTGCCAAGATAAGAAAAAAGGGGGAAGCTGCATGAATCAAATCATCGAGACATTACTGAACCACCGCTCCGTCCGCTCGTTCACGGACGAGACGCTGACCGACGAACAGATCCGTCTCATCGTCGAGAGTGCCCAACGCGCCTCGACGTCGAGCTTCATCCAGGCGTATTCGATTATCGGCGTGACCGACCCAGAGAAGAAGGTACGCCTCGCCGAGATCGCCGGCAATCAGCAGTACGTCGTCGACAACGGTCATTTCTTCGTTTTTTGTGCTGACCTTTACCGGCACGAACTGATCGGGCAACTGCAAGAAGCCGCCGTCAATCCGACGCTCGAGACCGATGAGAAACTGCTCGTCGCCGTCATCGACGCCACGCTCGCGTCACAGAACGCCGTCGTCGCTGCCGAATCGATGGGGTTAGGCATTTGTTACATAGGCGGGATCCGCAACGATATGTCGGCTGTCAAAGAGTTGCTCGGTTTGCCGGAGCGGGTGTTGCCGCTGTTCGGGCTCGCGGTCGGTGTCCCGGCGCACGTCGAGGATCAAAAACCGCGGCTTCCGCTCGAGCATATCTATCATGAGAACACGTACGACGCTGATCCGATTCAACTGAAGCAAGAGCTCACAGCTTACGACCAGACGATTCACGACTACTATGCGGCACGTGGATCGAACCAACGCAGCGATACATGGACGGGCCAGATGGGAAGGATGTTGTCGAAGCCGACCCGGCTCGATGTGAAAGACTTCTTGAAGACGCAAGGCTATTTGAAGCAATGAAAAAACCGCCGGCTTGAACTACCCCATTAAAAGTTGGATTTTCATGTCCAACTTTTTTGGTTCAGTTCAACTGGCGGTTTTTAGTTGGTTTTGGTATCGAGCCACGCTTTATCGATCGCACCGAACTGTTTGGCGACGATGACACCATTTTCATCGAGCACATACGTCGTCGGCATCGCTTGGATCCGGTAGGCGTTCCCGACGGCACCGTCCTCATCGTAGACGACTTGGAACGCGTCTTCATAAGGCGCGACGAACGACCGCGCCTCGTCGACGTCACGTTCACTCGTCGTCGTGTTGACGGCAACGATCGTCACATCATCTTGCTCGCGGGCAAACTTGGCCATGTCTGGCATCTCGGCCCGGCACGGCGGACACCAAGACGCCCAAAAGTTGACGACGACACGCTCTCCGCGTAAGTCTTCTAAGTTAAGCGTCGTCCCGTCCGTTCGTTTCAATTCAAAATTAGGCGGAACTTGACCGATGTTCAGTCCGGCCGCTTGAGACGAGTCGGCAACGAGCGTTGGTGTCTCGTCCGGTAAGCTCGCGTTGATGATCGCGAGCGTGACGAGGACACCGAGACCTGATTGGACGATGCGGCGTGACGGTTTGGCGACGTACCCGGCGAGTCCGACTAAAGCTGCGAACGGGATGAGCCACAGTAGATTCACCGTTGTCGTCGCATACGTGCTCACGAGCCAGATAGCAAACGCACCGACCGTCGTCCATAGCAAGGCACCGACCGATGGCGAGCGCATCCAGCGCCACGTCACAACGATTAAGCCTGCGATGAGCAGGGCAGTGTACAGATGGAGCGGTTGAGCGGTCGCGATAAACGGGAGCGTTCCGTACTTCGGCACGACGATCGTTACACCGAACCATAAAAGTAGGGCTGAAAATAGCCAATAGCCCCGAAGCCCGGGAGCAAGCCGGAAGACGAAAAATCCGATTGTTGCAGTGGCGATCAGGATCGACCAGATACCGCCCGTCGCGTACAGCGATAGCGCCAAACTACCGGTCGAGGCGAGGCCGATGATGATGGCGCTCAGTTTCCAGGCGAGAAACCCGGCGAACCACGTCCCGAGGACGGCGTCGCGGTCTTTTTCCGTTAACCCGATTTTTTTGAAGCCGATGTAGAGACCGAGCAGACTGACCATGAAGACGAGAAGGTCGAGTCGGACGTTCAGTGGACCGATTGCAATCACGATATCCCTCCTAGAGAAAAAGCGCCCAAACGAGTGGGCGCTTTCTTTGTTTTTAGTATAGCATTAGCCGATTTGTTCTGCGTTGAGGACGGTCTTCATCGCAGCATAGCCACCGAGGATGTTTTGAATATCCTTGTAGCCGAGCGATTGAAGGACGCTCGCGGCCATACGTGAACGGACGCCTGACGCACAGTGGACGGCGATCGTCTTGTCTGTCGGTAGACCGTCGTGGTCACGCATGAGTTTACCGAGCAAGATGCGCTCTGCTTTCTCATAGTGACTCGCGTTCCATTCTGTCGCGTTGCGGACGTCAAGGACGAACACGTCGTTCTTCTCAGCTGATTCGATCGCTTGTTCAGCCGTCACGTCCGTGTACGTTTCTGTCAATAGTTCTTGACCGAGCTCTTCGACAGGGACGATGAAGCGGAGACGGTCAAGACCGATCGATTGAAGGTCTGTCTGCACTTCTTCGACGTCTTCCGCGCTCGCGATGAGCGTGATGTCTTTGTCGAAGTTAACGAGCCAGCCGGCCCATGAGACGAATTTCGTGTTGTAAGGGATGTTGATCGTCCCAGGGACGTGACCTTGCGCGAAGTCTTCGCCTCTACGTGTGTCGACGACTTGCGTCGCTTCGACGAGTGTGTCGAGACGGTCCGTGCCGACGACTTCTGGACGAGCGATCTCGTTCGTCACTTGGATGCCTTCTTTGTTCACTTTTTTCATCATCGCGAAGTAGTTCGGCGGTTCTGGTTGGTCCGTCGTCAACTCTTTGATGAATGCGTCTTTGTCCGTCATTTGGAGCGCCCAGTTCGTCGCTTTCTCATAACCGACCGTTGACGTTGGGATCGCGCCGAGCGCTTTCCCGCAAGCGCTGCCGGCACCGTGACCAGGCCAGACTTGAACGAAGTCAGGGAGAGCCTTGAACTTGTTAAGCGAGTGGAACATTTGCTCGGCACCGATGGCCGTCGTTCCTTTCACGCCGGCCGCTTCTTCGAGCAGGTCAGGGCGTCCGATATCGCCGACGAAGACGAAGTCGCCTGTGAAAATACCCATCGGTTGCGTTTGGTTGCGGTCATAGAGCAAGAACGAGATGTGTTCCGGTGTGTGGCCTGGTGTGTGCATGACTTCGAGCGTGACGTTACCGACTTTGAACGTGTCGCCGTCTTTGACGAGTTTCGAGTCGATGTCTTTCGCGAACGCATATTTCCATGACGCGTCACCTTCATCTGACAAGTAGGCTGTCGAGCCAGTGCGTTTCGCAAGTTCGAGCGAACCTGAGACGAAGTCGGCGTGGATGTGTGTCTCAGCCGTCGCGACGATCGTCATGCCTTCTTTTTCAGCTTCTTGCAAGTACGGTGTGATGTTGCGAGCCGGGTCGATGACGACCGCTTCGCCGGTCATTTGGCAACCGACCATGTAAGATGCCTGTGCTAATTTTTGATCATAGAAATAACGTAATAACATATGATATACCCCCTAGAATAGTTGACTGTAAACGTTAGTTGTTGTGCTGCTTTATATTAAGAAGTGATTAAACCGTTTCGCCTGTCCAGCTCATCATGCCGCCGTCGACGTTGATGACGTCAAAGCCGAGTGAGTCGAGGTAAGCTGACGCGTTCATGCTGCGTCCGCCTGCCGCACAGATGACATGAATCGGTTTCGTGCGGTCGAGCTCATCGACTTTCGCACTGAAGTCAGACAACGGTACGTTTTTCGCTTGTTTGATATGTCCGCCTGCAAATTCATCCGTTTCACGAACGTCGATCAAGTTGAGCGTTTCATCCGTGCTTAGCAATGTTTCTAATTCAGTCGTCGTAATCGTCTTCATGTGGTATTAATCCCCTTTTCTAATCAAGTTATGTTTAAAGTGAGTAACTTTCGTTGTTTTTAATATACCCCCTAAGGTATACTCAATGCAAGGAAAAGAATTGGAGGTCAAAAATTGCGTAAATTAACGATCATCTTATCGGTTTTAGTGATTGTGACTGTCGGAATCGTGGTTTTCACTTCGAAAGAGGATAGAATCACCCAAATCGACGTCGAAACACTACAAAACAGATTGGAAAACGAAGAAATAACCTTTTTGGACGTCCGTGAACTAGATGAATACGAGGGGGGGCATATCGAAGGAGCGGTGAACGCACCACTTTCTTCATTAAATGAAACCGAATTACCTTATGCGAAAGATGAACCGATCTATATCATTTGCCGCAGTGGCAATCGAAGCGCCCAGGCGGCCGAGTTGTTGCAGGATCGAGGTTATACGGAAATTTATGACGTCTCAGGTGGTATGATCGCTTGGGAACAGAGATAAAACTTACTTATCTAATAGGGTAGGAAACTGGAGGAGCTAGTATGGAGTTAGAGTTTATCATCACAATCTTTTTGATTGGCTTTATCGGATCATTCATCTCAGGGATGGTCGGGATCGGCGGGTCAATCATCAAATATCCGATGTTGTTGTACATTCCGCCGCTTCTTGGCTTCGCGGCGTTCAGCGCGCACGAAGTATCTGGGATCAGCGCGATTCAAGTGTTCTTCGCGACGATCGGTGGGATTTACGCATATCGTAAAGGCGGCTATTTGAATAAACAACTCATCCTGTATATGGGTGTCGCCGTCTTGATCGGAAGTTTCATCGGGGGCTACGGCTCGACGCTGTTGTCGGAGAACTTGATCAACGTCGTCTATGCGGTCCTCGCGACGATTGCGACGATCATGATGTTCTTGCCGAAAGCGAACGTCGAAGACTTGCCGCTCGACCAAGTCACGTTCAATAAACTGATCGCGGCCAGTTCGGCGTTTATCGTCGGGATCGCAGCCGGGATCGTCGGGGCGGCCGGAGCGTTCATCTTGATGCCAATCATGCTCGTCGTGCTCCGTATCCCGACGAAGATGGCGATCGCGAGTTCGCTTGCGATCACGTTCATCTCATCGATCGGGTCGACAGCCGGTAAGATCATCACCGACCAAATCGTTTGGGAACCGGCTTTCGTCATGATTATCGCGAGTTTGATTGCGGCACCGATCGGGGCGAACATCGGGAAAAACATGAAGACGAAGTCGCTCCAGATGATTTTGGCGTTGCTCATTTTAGCGAGTACGGTCAAGATCTGGATGGACATCATCGGCTAAATGAATCGTGTTTCAAAGGCTATCGAGTTCACTCGATAGCCTTTTTTAGATGAAGATTGCAATGAAATTGTTAAGTTTATGTAGCATTGTAAACGTCAAAAAGTTGAATTAAGTTCAAAAGAACGTTAAAATACTCTTTATACGTCTGTACGTTTGTTAGTCGACGCACTAACTTACCATATGAAAATGACCTAAGGAGTGTTTGAATGAATCACACGAATCAATCGAACGGGAAATTAGAGCGGTTCCGTCACGCGGCAAGCGACTCGTTCCGGACGCATCGCCTGTTTTGGATATTTACGATCCTGTTATGGACGAAGTCACTGATTGCGTATCAGTTCTTCTTTAACATGCCACCTGAGAACGCGGTCCAAGCGTTCATTCTGTTCATCAACCCGTTAAGTTTCACGTTGTTCTTGTTTGCCTTTAGTTTCTTCTTCGGAGGCAATAAACGGAAGTGGGCGCTATACGGTCTTTACACGGTGTCCTCGCTCATCTTGTTTGCGGATACAACCTACTACCGTGAGTTCACGGACTTCTTGACTGTGCCGTTATTGTTCCAATCGTCGAACCTAGAGACGTTATCGTCGTCATTCCTGTCGTTGCTTGAATGGAAAGACTTGCTTCTGTTAGGAGATCTCGTCGTGCTTCCGTTCTTGCTCTGGAAACTAAAAGAGACGGGCAAAGCGTCACAACGCCGCGTGTTGCTCACGTTCGGTGCGGCTGCCGCCGTGTTCGGCTTTAACCTTGTCCTTGCAGAGACAGAGCGCCCAGAACTGTTGACGCGTTCGTTCGACCGTGAACTGCTTGTTAAAAACTTAGGCACGTTCAACTTCCACGTCTATGACGCGATGCTTCAAACGAAGACATCGGCGCAAAAAGCGCTCGCGGACGGTTCTGAGCTCGATGAAGTCGAGAACTATACGCGTCAGAACTATGCGGCGCCGGACCCGGACATGTTCGGGAAGTATAAAGGCAAGAACGTCATCGCCATCTCGCTCGAATCGACACAGAGCTTTACGCACAATATGAAAGCTTCGAACGGCGAGTACATCACGCCGAACTTGAACAAGTTGATCGACGAGTCTCACTTCTGGCCGAACTATTACCATACGACCGGTCAAGGGAAGACGTCGGACTCTGAGTTCGCGCTCGACAACTCGCTGTACGGATTGTCGCGTGGCGGCGTCTACTTCACGAACGCCGACAACGAATATGATGCGCTTCCTGGTGTCATCAAAGAAGACAACTACTATTCGGCGGTGTTCCACGCCAACAACAAATCGTTCTGGAACCGTGACCAGATGTATCAAAACATCGGAGTCGATGAGTTCTTTGATGAGAAGAGCTACGATTTAGGCGACCCGGCCAACATGACGGAATGGGGTCTCCTCGACGATGAGTTCTTCTTACAGTCGGTACCGATGCTTGAAGAACTGCCGGAACCTTACTTCGCGAAGTTCATCACGCTGACGAACCATTTCCCGTTCACGATGCCGAGTGCGGACCATGAACTCGTCCCGAAATTCGAGACGAACTCGACGACGCTCAATAACTTCCCGCAAGCGCTCGCGTATCAAGACTACGCCCTCGGTTTGTTCATTGATGAGTTGAAAAAGAACGGGACATGGGACGATACGATCTTCGTCGTTTACGGTGACCATAACGGCATCTCGACGAACCATAACGCTGCCATGGCCGACTTGCTCGGAAAAGATGAGTTGACGCCATATGACGTGGCAAAACTCCAGTCTGTCCCGCTCGCGATTCATTTGCCTGGTCAAGGTCAAGGTCAAGTCCATGAGACGATTGGGAGCCACGTCGACTTGAACCCGACGATTCAACACTTGCTCGGGTTCGATACGTCTGATCAAATCGGATTCGGTAACGACTTGTTCGCGCCAGAACGCAACGATCGCGCCATCTTCCGTGACGGTACGATCGTGACAAGCGACTATTTGTTCACCCAGTCAACGTGTTATGACGCCGAGACAGGAGAAGTCGTCGATGACGCGAAAGTATGTACGCCACTTGAAGACGAGGCGAACAAAGTACTTGAGATGAACGATAAGATCATCTATTCGGACTTGCTTCGCTTTAAAGAAAATAACTAAACACTCGAGAGAAAAGATTTTAAAAATCTTTTCTCTCTTTTTTGTTGTCTGAAAAATAAATCGGCGGCGAAATCAGATCGACTATGGTGAAAATTAGGGTAGGTGAGGTAAGCGATTACATGGCTGGTGTAAAGGGGGATACGAAGTCGGAGCAGCGAGGGGACGTGAAGAGAGAGAACGAGGTGTGTCGTTATATCCTTATAAAAATGAACGAATCCGCTCGCAGATAGCTCGGAAAAAGTTGAGGCTCATCGGTTGCCATCGTGCTCATTCTCGGGTAATATCTGAGTTGTTGTGAAGTTATGAACGAACTGTGAATACGGCTTCTATAATTTAATTAAGTTGATTTCTGTGAGAGTCAGAAATCAATTTAAAAATTTTTATAGAGAGGTGTGTTCATTTGGAAAAATTGAATACGGTAAAACAAGAATGGCTCGGAAACGTTCGAGTCGAAGTAATGGCAGGGATCGTCGTGGCCCTTGCACTCATTCCGGAGGCAATCGCCTTCTCACTGATCGCTGGATTAAATCCGATGGTAGGACTATATGCGTCCTTTATCATCGCGATGGTCATTTCGATTACAGGAGGACGCCCCGCGATGATTTCGGCCGCGACGGGCGCGATGGTACTCCTTGTCGTCGATCTCGTAAAAGATTATGGACTTCAGTACTTGCTCGCTGCAGGGATACTAGCTGGTATTATCCAGATCGTGCTTGGTTTTCTTGGTATAGCTCGTTTAATGAAGTTCATCCCGCGTGCGGTTATGGTCGGCTTCGTTAACGCCCTTGCCATTTTGATTTTCCAAGCCCAGCTTCCGCAATTTGGAGGCGAGACGTGGATCATGTGGGCTATCGTTGCAGCATCGCTTGCGATCATCCTTCTGTTTCCGCGCATCACGTCAGCAATCCCGGCGCCGCTTGTCGCCATCGTGGCGATGACGTTGCTCGTGTTCTTTATGGGACTTGAGACGAAAACGATTGGAGATATGGGGACGATCACGGCAACGCTGCCGATGTTCCTCTTGCCGGACCTCCCGCTCACACTCGAGACACTTATGATCATCTTGCCTTATTCGTTCTCGCTCGCCTTTGTCGGTTTGATTGAGTCGCTATTGACGGCTCAAATCGTCGATGACATGACGGGTACAGATTCGAATAAGAACCGTGAATCAAAAGGTCAAGGGATCGCCAACATCATCGCTGGTTTCTTCGGTGCGATGCCAGGATGTGCGATGATCGGACAATCGGTCATCAACGTCTCGTCTGGAGCACGGGGTCGCTTGTCGACGTTCTCGGCAGGACTTGCGCTCCTCATCATGATCATGACGATGAGTAACATTTTAATGCTGATTCCAGTCGGGGCGCTCGTCGGTGTCATGTTCTTCGTCGCCTATGCGACGTTCGACTGGGGCTCACTCAAAACGCTCAAGACAGGTCAAAAGACCGATTCGCTCGTCATGGTCACGACGGTACTCGCGACCGTGCTCACGCACGACTTGTCGATCGGTGTCATTGTCGGGATCGTGACGGCCGCCGTCATCTTCGCTGCGAAAATTTCGCGTGTCGAGCTGAAGCGCCACCAAGACGGACACCGTGCTCACTATGAAGTGAACGGACAATTATTCTTCGCGTCTACGTCTGACTTTGTCAACCAGTTCGATGTCGAAGAGGATGTCGAAGCAGATGTGAAACAAGTCAGTATCGACTTCGCCAACACCCATCTTTGGGACGATTCGGCCATCGGGGCCATCGATAAAGTCGTCTTCAAATATCGGACGGTCGGAATCGAACCAGAACTGTTAAACTTGAACAAAGATTCAGAGAAGCTGTTGAACACGCTGGCGCTCCATCTTCGTCAACAAGATGCGAACGTCGGCCACTAAAAGGGGGAACTTACAATGAGTAAAATCTTTCTAGCGATTGATGGTTCAGACCATTCGATGCGTGCCACCCAAAAAGCGGTCGAACTCGCCAAAGTGACATCATCTTCAATCGATGTCGTCCATGTCGTGTCACCGAAAGAATCAAAAGAAAGCGCCCTTCAATCGACGGGTAAAATCGATCTTGAAGTGAGACGGAAACAACGTCTTCAAGTGTTTTTCGATGCGATCACCGAAGCGGGCGTTTCGTACGAGTATATCGAACTCCGCGGCGAACCTGACGTTGAACTCGTCAACTACGCCAACCATGAACCGTTTGAATTCGTGGTCGTCGGCTCGCGCGGTCTCAATACGTTCCAGGAGTTCGTATTGGGCAGTGTCAGCCACAAGCTTGCTAAACGATCGTTGTCACCTGTGATCATCGTTCGTTAACAGACAGCGCCACGAAACTTTCGTGGCGCTTTTGCTGTGTGAAAAAAAGGAGGAGCTTATGACATTAGATTATACGGGAGAGCGGGTCATCCCAGATCAAATGAACCCGATGAACGGCATGTTGCTCGAACATATCGCCCGCTATCAGTTCGCCGCGTTGTTTCTCGAAGGACGTGTGCTCGATTTTGCGAGCGGGAGCGGGTTTGGCAGTCAATTGATTGCAAAGATACAAAAAAAATCGGTCGCTGAGGTCGTCGCGCTCGATATTTCAGAAGATGCGATTCGATATGCGCAAGGTCGTTATTTTCACCCGAAAGTGAAGTATATCGTCGGAGACGTGCTCGACCGGACGCTACCAGATCAACTCGGCACGTTCGACTGTATCGTCAGTTTTGAGACAATCGAACACGTTGAAGACTTTGCAGGGTTCATGGCGAACGTTTCAGAATTGTTAAAGCCGGGTGGCATGCTCGTCTTGTCGACGCCGTTCGGTCAAGGCATCGGTAAACCGACGAACGAACCGTTCCACGTTCATCAATTTACCGATCAAGAGTTTAAGGCGCTTTTCACGTCATTCAGTTCGACAGATTTTTATTACCAACGTGGCGTGCTGATCGAACCGAAACGAGAAGCGGTACATTATCCGATTGGAATTGCCGTCGCTATTAAATGATGTGAACGTGTTGATGAGGCCAAGCAGGAGGTGATGAGATGAGTGTGAAAATCATTTGTCCCGAGTGCGATGGGGTCGGGACCGTTCCCATCATAAAAGGATTTCCGTTCGTTAAGGAATGTCCGGTTTGCCAAGCGAGCGGAAAGAAAAAAATAAAACGCAGAAAAAAACGTTCAATTCTTGTAAGATGAGGATTGAACGCTTTGTTTTACATAACGAAAGGGGCAGAAAACATGAAAGGTCTTCGAAAACCATCCTACTACGGATGGTATATGGTCATGATCGCGGGCCTCGGTGTATTTTTCTCAGGTCCCGGTCAGACGTACTTTATTTCCGTTTTTATCGACCAATACATAACCGACTTCGGCTGGTCGCGCTCTGAAGTATCGAGCGTTTATTCGGCCGCGACGCTCGCGTCGGCCGCCTGTTTATTTTTCGTCGGTCGGTTGATCGACCGTTTCGGGCAACGGGCGATGATGGTCATCGCCTCGATATTGCTGGCGGCGGCTTGTCTATTCAACAGTTACGTCACGAACTTGACGATGCTCTTCTTCGGCATCTGGATGCTCCGTCTATTCGGACAAGGGTCGATGACGCTCGTCCCGAATACGCTCGTCCCACAATGGTTCATCACGAAGCGTGGCCAGGCGCTCAGCTATATGGCAATCGGTGGGTTTTTAAGTGCCGCCGTCTTTCCGCCGCTCAACGTCTGGCTCGTCGGTTTGATCGGTTGGCAAACGACGTGGCAAGTGTGGGGACTGCTCGTGCTCGTCTTGTTCACACCGCTCGCTTATCGTTTCGTCCGCAACCGCCCAGAAGACATCGGACTGTTGCCGGACGGAGGGACGAACCCTCATCCGAGCAACAAATCGACAACGACACCGGTTCATATCGATGTCGATTTCACGTTCCAAGAAGCGCTCAAGACACGCGCATTTTGGCTGATTTTGTCGTGCATCGGTATCCCGGCGCTCGTCAACACGGCGATCACGTTCCACTTGATCTCAATCTTTGAAGAGCAGAGCCTACCACCAGCGACGGCCGCACTCGTCTTGAGCTTGATGGCGGTTCTCGGTTTCCCGGCGACGTTCATCGCGGGACGGCTCATCGATGTCGTGAAAATCAATTATGTATTGATCGGTATTTTTGTGACCGAGATCATCTTCATGGTTATCCTGCAATATACGTCGACGTTCTCAATCGCGATTCTGTTCGGGGTGATCTGGGGCATCAGCAACGGCTTTGAGCGCATCGCTTTAAACTATGTTTGGCCGTACTACTTCGGTCGGGCCGCGCTCGGTAGCATCAGCGGGCTGGCGACGTCGGTCATGGTACTTGGCTCGGCGGTCGGACCGTTGCCGTTCGGGATCGCCTACGACTTGTTCGGCAACTACGAGTCGATCATTTGGTATTCGCTCGTCTTCCCGGTCATCGGCATCCTCGCCGCCTCGTTCGCGGTCAAACCGACGCTCGTGCGCTAACCGAGTCGACGTTCGGCTCGATTTAGTCGCCTTATCACGAAGGAAGCGGCGACGAGCACCGGCAATTCGATTAACGGCCCGATGACCAAGACGAGGGCAATGAGCGGCTCGTTCGGGAATGCGGTCGTCGCGATGGCGAGCGCGATCGGTGAATTCCGCGCGAGCGTCGTCATTTGTAGACTCGTCACAGCCGCGTCTTCACGCAACAGTTTCTTGCCGACACGGCGGCTTATGACAAAATTGACGATGAAAAATAACAGCAACGGTACAAGCAACAGGCCGAGGATCGAGACGTGCTCGATCAAGAGCCGCCCTTGTGAGGCAAAGATCGACATGACGGCTAGACTTAACAAGATGATCGGCCATAAGCTGACGCTCTCGAGCCGCTGCAACTGGTTCGACTTGGCGAGAAAGTACCTCAGTCCAATCGCTGAGCCGAGCGGGATCGCTAAAACGGCTAGACTATGTAGGAACACCGAAACTGAGATCACGCTCGACGTCCCTGTCAAAACATAAAGATAGACCGGTAACAGCGCGAGTTGAAGTACAAGGTTGAGCGGCAAGATGCTGAGCGAAGCGACGACGTCGCCTTTCGCGAGACCGGTGAAGACGATATACCAATCGGTGCATGGCGTGACCATGAGCATGATGAATCCGATCCAAAGCGCCGGGTGGTCGGACAAGAAGACGCTCGCGAGTGCAAACGCGAAAACGGGCGTCCAAACGAAGTTGAGGACGAGACTCGTGATCGTGAACGTGCGGTTTGAAAACGAATGCCGGATTTGGGCGAACGGGATTTGAATGAACGTAAAGAACAGCATCGCCATAAGTAACGGTACGATCGCACCGTCCGCGATTCGACGCAGCGTCTCGATCGTCCCGAACGCGAGACCAGTCACAACAGATAGAAGTATGAATATGGGGTATAATTTCTCGAATCGACTCAAAGGGCCACCTCTTTTCCATTAGCAAAAACGTACCACAAAAAAACCCGATGAACGAGTCATCGAGCGATGAAATAGTATAACAGTCCGAGCGCCACGAATGAGACCGGAAATAGGACGATATACGTCCAAGACACCAGCGACCAGCTTTTCTTTTGGCTATAGTCTGATTTGTCTTTTCCGAGACCGACCATGATCGTGAAGACGAGGGCGATCAAGCAGACGACTAGCGATAATCCGATTGTGAGATACATCATACCACTTCCTTTAACATTTCTATACCTAGAATACCGCATCATCAAACAAAAAAACCTCTGAAATGTTGGGATTGTGTGTCCGACAGTCAGAGGTTTTGTCACGTTCATAGAGAGGGGCAGGTCATTCCGCGAACGTCTTGCTGCGGAACATGAACGCCGTGATGATATAGAAGGCGATGATGTGGATCAACACGTAAAACGCTGAGAACCAAATCGTCACGTCCATCGTCTCCATGAAGCCTGGACTTTGATAATAAATGGACAAGTCCGTGTGCAAGAAGACGATCCACTTAGCAATGACCGGCTTCCATGCGATGAGGAGGCCGCCGATCATCGTTGAGACGAAGTTCGCGAGCACGGTAAAACCGATGACGACACCGACCGATTTGAAGACGACCGAGAACATGAGCGTCAAGAAGATGACGAACACGCCGCTCGACACGCTGAGTAGGACGTTACGGAACTGTTCGAACGTCAAGTTCCCGTCAAGCGTCAAAGCGAAGCCATACGTCACGGCAAGGATGAACACGAACTGGGCGAGCATAATCAGGATTGCGGCAACGAGTTTCGACAGCAAGATTCGGTCACGGGAGTACGGACTCATGAGCAAGTGTTTCAATGTATCGAACTTTAACTCGTTCCCGATCATTTCAGCGGTGAACACGATCGTGAAGATGCCGAGGAACGTCATCGCGGCCATCGTTGCATAGTTGACGAACGTTGTCGCATCTCCCGACTCGTTTCCACTCGTGACGATGACGTACGTCAAAATGATGACCCCGGTATACATGCCGAGGGCGATCAGCGGCTTGATCGTGCGCCGCCATTTCATAAACTCATTGGCTAGTAATGAACGCATTGTTCGTTCCTCCTTCTTTCTTCGTCACTTTGAGGAACTGGTCCTCGAGCGTCTCGTATTTCATCCCGATTTGGAAGACGTTGATGTCTTGATTGATGAGTCGTTTCAACAGAACCGGGATATCCGTCTCAGGGCGGGGGACGAGGAACGTCTCTGCCGATTGCTGAACGATCTTCACATCGTCAAAAATCATGGCGGCCGCGTCGAGCGCCTCGTTCATCTGCTCGCGTGACACTTTACAAAGAATGACGCCTTCTTCACGCGTCGTCCCGTCTTGGACCGACTTGATTTGACCGTGGTCGATGATCGCGAACCGGTCCGTGATTTGTTCCATCTCACTAAGTAAGTGGCTTGAGATCAAGATGGCGATGCCGCGGTGCTCGGCGAGATGCCGTAAGTAGTTGCGCAGGTCGGCGATGCCGGCCGGGTCGAGCCCGTTCGTCGGCTCATCGAGAATGAGCACTTTCGGGTTGTGGAGGAGCGCACGGGCGATCCCGAGACGTTGCTTCATCCCGAGCGAGTACTGTTTGACTTTCATGTCGAGCTTCGATTCGAGCCCGACGAGTGCCCCGAGGGCGTTCAAGTCGACTTTTTTCAAATTGGGGATCAAGTTCTTGGCGTGGATCAAGTTTTCTCGACCGGTTAAGTAAGGGTAGAACGCCGGGTTTTCGACGATGGCCCCGATGCGACTGAGCGCCTCTTGGCGGTCGGTCGATACGTCGAACCCGTCGACTGTCACTTTACCGTGCGTTGCCGGCATTAGACCAGTGATGATACGGATCGTCGTCGTCTTTCCGGCACCGTTCGGACCGAGGAAGCCAAAGATTTCGCCGGGCGTGACTTCGAAGCTGACGTTGGTCAGAACGTTCGTCTGGCCCAGTTTTTTGTGGACATTTTGGACGGATAACATGTTGTCACCTTGCTTTCTTTGAGATTTGTTTCCAATCTTGCTAACATTGTATACGACAAGACTGAAAGAAGGTTTCACCTTTTTTTGAAACAATTGAATCAAACGACAACTTTCACAATTAGTCGATAAGTAAAACTTATTGAATTAGTATGGACGAATTGTGAATTTGAAAGGGTCTTTCGACCTGGAAAGGTGTAGTATGAAGAAGAGAGTAAGAGGCAAGATTTGGCTCTTTTCACGGCCTGAATCAGATGGATGAACTGATTCGTGCGGCCTTAAAAAATGAAAGCGTTCACACATCGGGCGCATAGGAACGGACAGGGGGATTTATTCAATGGGAGAGTCGTCGAACGGTCGCGAGCAATCGCAAACATTTTATGGTCCAAACTTAGGCTACATCGTTGAATTGTATGAGCAATATTTGGAAGACAGAGAATCGGTCGATGCGGAGACGCGTCGTTACTTTGATGAGAACGGTTCACCCGAACAAGCGGTACCGGTCGCACCGGTCGCTTCATTTGATTTGGAGAAAATCGTGGCGGCGACTCGGCTCGTCAACGATATCCGGGCGCTCGGGCATAAAGCGGCTGATATTTATCCGCTCAAGGACCATCCGCGTGAGCACGGGTTGTTTGTGTTCGACCGTTACGGGTTGAACGAGTCAGACCTCGAGCAGATCCCGGCACACTTGCTGTCAGAAGACGTACCGAAGCCCGGCGCGAACGCACTTGAACTCGTCCGTCATTTACTCGACGTCTATACAGGGACGGTCGCCATCGAGTTGCGCCACTTGGATGATATGGAAGAGAAGCGCTGGATTCGCCGCCGCATCGAGCAAGGCGCATTGAAAGCCGCGTACTCGAAAGAAGAGAAGCTTGAGTTGTTCGAGCGTTTAGCCGAGACGGAACTGTTCGAATCGTTCCTTCATAAGACGTACGTCGGACAAAAACGTTTCTCGATCGAAGGACTCGACAGCATGGTCCCGCTCCTTGACGCGATGGTCGGACGGCTCATCTCGAGCGGTTCGGAACACATCAACATCGGGATGGCACACCGTGGACGTTTGAACGTCCTTGCCCATGTGCTCGGTAAACCGTACGAAATGATCTTTGCCGAGTTCCAGCACGCACCGAACAAAGAACTCATTCCGTCAGAAGGTTCGATCGGCATCAACTTCGGCTGGTCGGGCGACGTGAAATACCATCTTGGACTCGATCGCCGCGTGTTAGATGAGAAGAAAGAAGTCCGCTTGAACCTCGCCAACAACCCGAGCCACCTTGAATTCGTCGGCTCGATCGTCGAAGGTTACACGCGTGCCGCGCAAGACGACCGCTCTGCAAAAGGGATGCCGGTCCAACACGATGACAAGGCTGCTTCGATCTTGATCCACGGGGACGCCGCGTTCCCAGGCCAAGGCATCGTCGCTGAGACGCTCAACATGACGAACTTGACGGGCTACCGGACAGGCGGCACAGTTCACGTCATCGCCAACAATACGATCGGCTTCACGACGGACCCGAGCGACTCGCGCTCGACACGTTATGCGAGTGATATCGCCAAAGGCTACGAGATCCCGGTCTTCCACGTCAACGCCGACGACCCGGAAGCGTGTGTCGCCGTCGCGAAATTGTGCAGCGAATACCGCGCCAAGTTCCATAAAGACATCCTTGTCGACTTGGTCGGCTACCGCCGCTATGGACACAACGAGATGGATGAGCCGATGAACACGAACCCGGTTCTATACAAGGCAATCAAAGAACATCAATCGGTCCGTCACGTCTATGCCGATCTTCTCGAAGCAGAAGGCGTCATGACGAAAGAAGACAAAGCGACGATCGAACAATCGATTGAAGATCGCTTGAAGTCAGCGCGCGACCTCGTCCCGGCTGAGGAAGAAGATGCGGACATCGTCTTGCCGGAAGCAGTCTATAAAGGATTCCCTTACGTCGATACGGCAGTCGAACGCGACTTGTTGCAACAGTTGAACGATGAGCTGCTCGTCTGGCCTGAAGGGTTCGGCGTGTTCCATAAGCTCCAAAAAGTACTCGACCGTCGTCGTGACGCGTTCGGGGACAACGGCAAAATCGACTGGGGCCATGCCGAGACACTCGCCTACGCCTCGATCATCTCGGACGGGACACCGATCCGTTTAAGCGGTCAAGATTCAGAGCGTGGGACGTTCGCGCAGCGTAACATCATGTTGAACGACGCCGAGACCGGTAAGAAGTTCTCGCCGCTCCACGAGTTGTCGACGGCGAAAGCCTCGTTCACGGTGCACAACAGCCCGCTCTCGGAAGGATCGGTGCTCGGCTTTGAATACGGCTATAACGTGTTCGCACAAGATACGCTCGTGTTGTGGGAAGCGCAGTACGGTGACTTTGCCAACTCGGCCCAAGTCATGTTCGACCAGTTCATCTCGGCCGGTCGTGCGAAATGGGGTCAAAAATCGGGTCTCGTCATGCTGTTGCCGCACGGTTACGAAGGACAAGGTCCGGAGCACTCGAGCGCGCGGATGGAACGTTATTTGACGCTCGCCGGTGAAAAGAACTGGACGGTCGCTAATTTGTCGACGGCTGCCCAATACTTCCACATCTTGCGTCGTCAGGCGAAGATGCTTGGTACTGAGCAAATCCGACCGATGATCATCATGACACCGAAGAGCCTGCTTCGTCATCCACTTGCAGCCTCAACGGTCGAAGAGTTGTCAGATGGCAGCTTCTGTCCGATCGTCGAACAAACAGGTCTCGGCGAACAGCCGGACAAAGTCGAACGGCTCGTCTTCTGTTCAGGGAAGATGGCGATCGATCTGCAAGAAGCGACGATGAAGTCAGAGGAGTCACTCGACTTCCTCCACATCATCCGCGTCGAAGAAATCTATCCGTTCCCGGTCCGTGAGATTCGCGACGTCATCAGTCGCTACCCGAACGCCAAAGAGATCGTCTGGGTACAAGAAGAACCGAAAAACATGGGAGCTTGGACATACATCGAGCCGCGTCTTGAAGCGGTGACATCGAACCGTCTGAACGTCCGTTACATCGGCCGCCGTCGCCGGTCGAGCCCGGCTGAAGGAAATCCGACAGCACACAAACAAGAACAAGCACGCATCATCCGTGAAGCCTTATCCCGTGACGCCGTCTCAAGTGCGGCTGGAGCGAGCACATACCAAAAAGATCGTAAATAAGTTAAGGGGGAACTCATTGTGATCGAAATTAAAGTACCGGAATTAGCAGAGTCCATTACGGAAGGAACGGTCGCGTCATGGCTCAAGCAGCCAGGCGACCACGTTGAAAAAGGGGAGGCCATCGTCGAGCTCGAGACAGACAAAGTCAACATCGAAGTGCCGTCCGATGAGTCGGGAACGTTGGAAGAACAACTCGCCGGGGAAGGCGACACGGTCCAAGTCGGTCAAGTCATCGCCCGCTTAAGTTCAGGATCAGCCGGCGGCACGGCCGTCGCGACGAAGACGAAGACGGAAGCAGCGACAGAAGCTGCTCCGGCTCCAGCCGAGACGAAAACAGAAGAAGTCGGCGAAGCGAAAAAAGTCGAGCGTCGTGAAGAGCACGTGGCAAGCCCAGGTAAAGGCCCGATCGCTACACCGGCGGCACGCAAGCTCGCTCGTGAGCGCGGGATCGACCTCTCGGCCGTTCAGACGAACGACCCGATCGGCCGCATCAACGTCCATGACGTGTCGAACCACAACGCAACACCGGCGCCAAAGCCAGAAGCACCGAAAGCACCGGTTGCGGCACCACAACCGGTCGCGAGTGGCAAAGACGAAGAGCGCATCAAGATGACGCGTCGTCGTCAAACGATCGCGAGCCGTCTCGTCGAAGTCCAACAGACGGCGGCGATGCTCACGACGTTCAACGAGATCGACATGACGGCGGTCATGGCGCTCCGGAAACGTCGCCAAGAGAAGTTCATTAAAGATAACGACGTCAAACTCGGCTTCATGTCGTTCTTCACGAAAGCGGCCGTCGCGGCTCTGAAACGGATGCCGTATTTGAACGCTGAGATTCAAGGCAACGAGATCGTCTTGAAGAAATATTACGACATCGGCATCGCCGTATCGGCACCGGACGGACTCGTCGTCCCGGTCGTCCGGGAAGCGGACCGTAAAAACTTTGGCGAGATCGAGAAGGATATCATCCATCTTGCCGACAAGGCCCGCAACAATAAGCTCGGGCTTAGCGACCTGACTGGCGGCACGTTCACGATCACGAACGGCGGCGTGTTCGGTTCACTCTTATCGACACCGATCTTGAACGGACCGCAAGTCGCTATCCTCGGAATGCACACGATCCAACTTCGTCCGATCGCGATCGATGCTGAGACGATTGAGAACCGTCCGATGATGTACGTGGCGCTCTCATACGACCACCGCATCGTCGATGGCCGTGAGGCCGTGACGTTCCTCAAACACATTAAAGATATGATTGAAGATCCAGAACAGTTGTTGTTCGAAGCGTAAAAAAAAGGTCCATGTCGCAAGTGACATGGACCTTTTATGTGAGTACGAGCGATTCATCGAGCGTGATCTCCATGAGAAGGCGGGGCTGTTCGTCTGGACCTGGTCGAGCAAGGCCCGACTCGAGTCTCGATCATTTAATGCATTGAGTCCTTGGAGCAATTGTACTTCTTGATAGCGCGACCACATTTGAACTCCCCCCCACCTACGCTACGCTTAGAGGTGAGGGATTCCTGAGTTATCCGACCCAGCGGCCGAAACCTGATCAGGCTAGCCCCGTCGTCCCGACGGTTGAAGAGGCCAGGATGCGTTCGGCCTCTCGTTTGAGGTTCAGTCCTGCGTTGACATCGCGGTCGTGGTGGACGCCGCAGTTCGGGCACGTCCACTTACGCAAGGCGAGATGTTTCACGTCTTTGTGTTGATGGCCGCAACCTGAGCAGAGCTGGCTCGAGGCGAACGTCTTCCCGACCTTGACGACGGTCTTTCCGTACCAGTCGGCCTTGTATTCGAGCATGCGGAAGAACGCCGACCAACTGACGTCGGCGATAGACTTGCTCAATTTGCGGTCCTGCTGCATGTCCTTCACCTGCAGCGTCTCGATCCCGATGACGTCGTGGTTTTTGACGATCTCGGTCGACACCTTATGCAGGAAGTCTTCCCGTTTGTTCGCGATCCTCTCATGGATACGCGCGACCTTGCGCTTCTGCTTCTGGTAGTTCTTCGCCTCAGACAATTTCACTTTCTTGTTCAGGGCGATGAGCCGACGCCGGGACAGCTTGCGCTGCTCGCGGGCGAGCTTCTCCTCTAACGTGCGGAAGTAACGGTCGTTTTTGTACACCGTGCCGTCGGACAGGATGGCAAAGTGCTTCAACCCGACGTCGACGCCGACAGAGGAGCCGGTCTGTGGGAGCGGCTCGATGTCCTGCTCGGTCTTCAGGGAGACGAAGTACTTGCCCGTCGCGTTCCGGCGGATCGTGGCGCTGAGGATGCGGCCCTCGACCTTCCGTGAGTTGGCGAACCGGACCCATTTCAGCTTCGGCAGTTTGAGCCGGTCCCCGATGATCGAGACCTCTGGCTGTTGCGACTTGCCCTGGATGTTCGTCGTGTACGACTGGACAGGGTTGCGCTTCGACTTGAAGCGCGGGTGCCCGTTCTGTTTCGTGCGGAGCCGGTCGTAGCCGTCGGCCAGGTGCTTCAACGACCACTGCAGGGCCGTGCTGTCCACCTCTTTCAGCCACGTGAGCTCCTCTTTCATGGACGGCAATACCTCGGAGCACGCGCCGTAGGTCAGTCCTGTACCGCTTGCCTGATAGGTCTCATCCGACTTCGCGAGGAAATGGTTGAAGACGAAGCGGGCGCAACCGAGCGTCTTGATGATCAGGACTTCCTGTTCCTTGGTCGGATAGATCCGAAATCTGTATCCTTTATGTGTCGACACGCCGTTCACCCCCTCTAGGTATTTATACCCAGAAAAGGTCGTGGCGATTCATCGCCCACTTTCGCTAGGGCTTCGCCCTCGTCGCTTTGAAGTGGGCGTATTCTCGCCTATTTTTGATAAATAGTTCCTCCTACAATAAACATCCACTCTGTTCATCGTCAAAATGTGGACGACTTGAAGCAAAGTCGGTAATAAACAAGTCGATTTCGTGGAAACGGATAGCGCTTTCGCTATAATGAAAGACGAATCGATAAAAATAGAGGTGAGACGAATGAAACAAAATCAAGCATTGGTCGTCGGGACGCTCATCGCGGTCGCACTCATCGCGGTCGTGGTCGTTCTCTTGAACCGCCCGGCCGAGCAGGCAGAGACGGCAGCGCCGGCTACGAGCGAGCACGTGCCGACGGACGGGCAACCGACGCTCGGGGAAGCGGACGCACCGGTCTCGATCGTCGAGTTTGGGGACTACAAATGTCCGTCTTGTAAACAATGGGGCGAGACGATCTATCCGCAACTAAAGGCGGACTATGTCGATACGGGCGACGCGAGCTTCAGCTATATCAACGTCTTGTTCCACGGACAAGAGTCGATTTTGGCGTCACTCGCTTCAGAATCGGTCTATAAGCAAGACCCGGATGCGTTCTGGGACTTTCATAAGGCACTCTATGACGCGCAACCGGCGAGCCAGCAGCACGACGAGGCATGGGTCACGGTCGAGCGATTGAAGCAGATCGCAGGCGAGACGACGTCGGTCGACATGGCGAAGTTTGAAGACGACTTGAGTGAAAACTCGAGCGTGCTCGAACAGGTGAGTCTAGATGACGGACTCGTCAAAGAATACGGGGTCCAGTTCACGCCGTCGATCATGATCAACGGCGTCATGCTAGAAGACCCGTTCGACTATAAGGCGATTGAACGGTTGATTGAACAAGGGGCGCCATGAATCAGTCGTTCCTGAGCCGCTACGGCTTGTATCTTGCTTGGCTCGTCGCGCTCACGGCGACGCTCGGCAGTTTATACTTCAGTGAGATCCGCGAGTTCGTCCCGTGCGAACTGTGCTGGGTCCAACGTATCTTTATGTACCCACTCGTCTTCGTGCTCGGTATGGCTGTATTCACGAACGATCGTCAAGTGAAGAAATATGTATTACCGCTAGCAATCGTCGGCGGTATGATTTCACTTTACCATTATCTCGTGCAAAAAGTACCCGGTTTTGCCGACATCAAACCGTGTGTCGAAGGCGTGCCGTGTAACGTGCAGTACATCAACTGGTTCGGCTTCGTGACGATCCCGTTCCTCGCGCTCACGGCGTTCACACTCATCACGCTATTATTGCTCAACACAAAAACGGACAAGTAAGGGGATGGAACGTTTGAAAAAATGGATGCTGATCGGGCTTATGAGTTTACTCACTGTGCTCGCCGCTTGCGGCAATGAGATCGAAGACCCGCTCAACTGGGAGATCGAATCGTTCGACTATATGAACCAGGACGAGGAGATGGTCAGTCTCGACGACTTGAAAGGGAAAGTGTGGATGGCTGACTTCGTGTTCACGAACTGTGAGACCGTCTGTCCGCCGATGACGTACAACATGACGAAGTTGAATGAAGCGCTCATCGAAGAAGGCGTCGAGGACGTCCAGTTCGTGTCGTTCAGCGTCGACCCGACCGTCGACACACCGGATAAGATTAAACAGTTCATGTCCGGGTACGACTTGGCGCAAGCCGACTGGCAGTTCTTGACCGGCTATTCGCAAGACGAGATCGAGGCGTTCGCGCAACAGAACTTCAAGGCGCTCGTCCGCAAGCCCGACGAAGGCACGCAAGTCGATCACGCGACATGGTTCTATCTCGTCGACCAAGACGGGAAAATCATCAAGGCGTACCAAGGGTTCCAAGACGTGCCGATCGAGGAGATCGTCAACGATATTAAAATTTTACAGAAATCTTGAGGGCGACGCGATGTCGTCCTTTTTTGCGTATTTAAAAACAGGGGAATCCGGCATGTTGCCGTATAATAAACAGTAGAGGAGAGGATATTTTTGAAAAAAACACTACTCGTTTCATTGATGGGTTTGGCTGCTGTGACGGGTACGGCGCTCACACAATATAAACCGCTCGGCCGCAAGCCAAAAGCGCTCCAGTCGCCGAATCTTGTCAACGGCAAGTTCCGCAATCAGCTTGAGACACCGATGCGGTTTTCAAGCGATGACATGATCTCGATGTCGAAAGAATTTTTAAATCCGGACTCGCTCCGGAAGCCGAGCGTGCGGTTGCCGGTCGTCCCGATCGACTTCACCGAGACACTCGGCTCGAGCTTCACCCGCATCTATTGGCTCGGCCATTCGGCGATGCTCGTTCAAATGGACGGCAAGACGATGCTCGTCGATCCGATGTTCGGCCGGAGCCCGTCACCGCTCCCGTTCGCGAAGAATGAACGGTTCAGCGAGAACTTGCCGTTCGAGCTCGACGATTTGCCGTCAATCGACGTCGTCTTGCTGACGCATGACCATTACGACCATTTAGACTATGCGACGATTCAAGCGATCAAAGACAAAGTCGCCATGTTCATCGTCCCGCTCGGCGTCGGCAGCCATTTGAAACGTTGGGGCGTCGGGGCCGAACGCATCGTCGAACGCGATTGGGGCGACACGTATCAGTTCGGGACGTGGACGTTCGTCTGTGCGCCGGCCCGTCACTTCTCGGGTCGTGCCCTCACCGACCGCAATGCGACGCTTTGGGCGTCATGGGTCGTCATCGGTGAGACGGACCGCTTGTTCTTTAGCGGTGACGGCGGTTACGGTCCTCACTTTAAAGACATCGGGGACGAGTACGGACCGTTCGATTTCGCGGCACTCGAATGCGGGCAATACGATGAGCGTTGGCCGGATGTGCACATGCAGCCACGAGAGACGGCTCAGGCGTTCCGCGACATACGGGCTGATAAGATATTGCCGATCCATTGGGGCGCGTTCACGCTATCGTTCCACGCCTGGTACGACCCGGCCGAGCAGTTGACACAGTTGTTGCCGCGAGAACACGTACTCACTCCAATCATCGGGGAACGGATCACGCTCGACGGTCGCAACGACACAAACACGTGGTGGCGCGACATCGAGGACATGAACAAGCGCTGACCGAATTCGGTCAGCGCTTGTTTTGTTAGGACGAGATCCGTTCGGTCTCGTCCGTTTCGATATAAAGCTTGTGTTTCCGCGTATAGACGAGGAAGGAAGCGGTCATCGCGATCGAACTTACCCCGAACAAGACGACCATGAGCTGCAGACCGATCAAGTCGAGGAAGAAGCCGGTGACGAGCAACACGACTTGGAAGACGATGCGGTCGAGCATGTTCCGGAACGAGAAGAAGCGCCCGTGATAGTCTTTCGGCATCCGCGTCTGGAAAATCGTCACGGCGGTCGGGAAGAAACAGCCGACCGAGAAGCCGAACAAGACGAACGCCGCGATCGAGACGGCCGGGATGTCGGCGAAGTACAGCATGAGCTGGGCGACCCCGATCAAAAACGAGAACGTGAACAAGATCGAGAACACGGAGAACTTCTCACCGATCCGTTTGATGACGAACGCGCCGACCATGAAGGCAATCCCTTCCGCCGTATAAATCCAGCCTTTGATCGCGGTCGAGTCTTGCAGCTCGCTAATGTTGATGACGAGCAGGTTGAACCCACCGATGAAGAGGAGCGGGATGAGCGTCATGACGAGCGTCATGAAGATGACCGGGATCGACTTGATGATTGGGAAGACGTCCTTGAATCCGCCGGACGACTTCGTATCGACTTTCCGAGCGGACGGTGTCGTCGTCTCGTCGATGTTCAAGAACCACGTCGCGACGGCGAGCAACAAGTAGGCGACGAGCGAGAGCGCGTAGACGTCCCGCAGCGAGACGAGCGTGAGCAAGATGCCGGCGATGGCCGTCCCGATGACGCGTGATAGCGTCGATACGTTCATATGGACCCCGTTCAAGGCGAGCAGCTCGCGTTCCTTGACGATGAGCGGGATCGCTGCTTGGAGCGCCGGGAAGTAAAACGCGGCCGACCCTTGCAGGAAGACGAGGAAGACGACCATCCAAAGCACGCTTCCCGTCTCGATGGCGACGAACATGAAGAGAACGCTGAGCGCCCGGACGACGCTCGAGATGAGCATGATTTTCTTTTTCGAGCCCTGGTCGGTGAGCCGACCGGCGAGCGGTCCGATGGCGACGCCTGCGAGCAGCCCCCCGGCGAGGATGAGCGCCTTGACGAAGTCGGACGGGACTTTCTCCTGCATGAACTCCAAGTTGCCGATGATGCCGAGCCAAAGCCCGAGACCGGCGACGAACTCTCCGGTCAAGATGATCCAGACGTTCCGATTTTTCCACATATGTTAAGTCCTCGATTCTTATCAGTTAATAATAATTATGCTTGAGAATGATTCATTAAGCCACAAAAAAGAAGCCGAAGATTCGGCTTCTACTCCCATTCATTAATTCATGCGAACTGATTATATAAACACTCTGATTTCGTAATACAATGTGTATGAAGGAGGGTGATTGTATGGGAACGATATCTGTGCGACTCAATGAGGAAGACGAACTTCTCATTAGAGAGTATGCGAAAACAAAAAATCTTACCCTCTCTATGCTTGTTCGGGAAGCTGTCCTAGAACGAATAGAAGATGAATTAGACATAGTGCTTTATTATGAAGTAATGAGTGCACATCAAGAACATTCTGAAGCAATTTCATTCGAGGCCATGCTAAAGGATTTGCAAACTTAGATTAAATCTAAAAAAGCATTCGTCCGTATTCAGACGAATGCTTCTCTGTCGTTCTTTTGAAGTCAAATATCGCAGTTATCGTCCGTGCACGTCGCACCGCCCGAGAGCACTTGAAGTGTCGGTGCCGATTCGGCCCACGTCTTCTCGAGTACTTGTGTGAACGCCTCGGTCGGTTGGGCGCCTGAGACGCCATACTTCCCGTCGAAGACGAAGAACGGGACGCCGGTGATGCCGAGATCGCTCGCGCGTTTCTCTTCAGCGCGGACGTCTTCCATGTATACGTCTGAAGCGAGTACGTCTTTCACGGCGTCAGCATCGAGCCCGACGCTTGTCGCGATCGATACGAGTACGTCGTGGTCGCCGATATGTTTCGCCTCGACGAAGTACGCTTTGAGGAGCGCTTCCGACAGTTCCTTCTCTTTACCGACCGTCTTCGCATAGTGCGTCAACCGGTGCGAATCGAGCGTGCCGGTGACGACCATGTTGTCAAAGTCATAGTCGAGTCCGACTGATTGAGCTTGAGCGGCGACTTGGGCCGTCGTCGTTTTTGCCTGCTCGAGCGGCATGCTGTATTTCTTCGCGAGCACTTCATAAATCGAACGTGAATCGGTCGTCGGGGCGTTCGGGTCGAGTTCGAAGCTCTTGAACTCCACTTCGACCTTGTCCGCGTGTGGGAACTGTTCGAGCGCTTCTTCTAGACGGCGCTTACCGATATAACAGAACGGACAGACGTAATCTGACCAAACTTCAATTTTCATAGTGAATCCCTCCTACAGTCAGTGTAGGATGTCTTGAAATTGAAGTAAATGAATGTGCTCACAAAAAAAGCCCTCACGAGGAGGACTTAAAAGACGTACCAGAACACGCAGACGAAGTGGGCGAAGCTTCCGAACAAGATGAACAAGTGGAACACCTCGTGGAAGCCCCAACCGCGCCAGTTGACGAACTTCGGCTTGAAGCCGTAGATGAGACCGCCGACCGTGTACATGAAGCCTCCGAGCAAGAGCCAAAAGATGCCGCCGTTGCCGATCACGCTATGGAGCGGTCCGATGAAGAAGACCGACAGCCAGCCCATGCCGATGTAGAGAGCAGTCGACAAGAAGCGTGGGGCGTGGAACCAGACGAGTTTGAAGATGATGCCGAACAAGGCGAGGACGTGGACGATACCGAACAGCACCCAGCGCATCGGGCTTTCGAGCGCGAGCAGTGTGAGCGGGGCGTATGTCCCGGCGATCAAGGCGTAAATCATCGCATGATCGATTCGTCGGAAGAACGCGATGACTTTCGGCGAGGCGATGATGCTGTGGTAGAGACCAGACGATAAGTAAAGAAAGACGAGACTGATTCCGAACAAAATCGCCGCCATGATGGCGAGCGGTGAGCCGAGCAGTGACGCTTTCACCGTCATCGCGATCAAGGCGATGAAGGCGAGTACCGCTCCGGCGAGATGGGTCAGCGCGTTAATAGGTTCCCGAAAAATCGAATTCATGCAAAAACACTCCTTATGACGTCATGTAGTATCCATAACTACATGATAAGCGGTATGGGCAAGAAGAACAAGGTTTTTGTTTCGACAAACGACGATTGTCCGTATACTGAAAGTGAGGTGATTCGATGAAACCGAACGAGATTGTACGGACGGAAGGCACGCTCCCGAAAGTGGTATTGCCGACGATCGACTTATATATGGACCAAGTCATCCAACTGTTCGAGCAACATTACGGCAAGATGAAACGTAATGAAGACGAGACGATCTTGACGAAGACGATGATCAACAACTACGCCAAAGGCAAGTTGTTCCATCCCGTCAAAAACAAGAAGTACACGAACGAGCATTTGATGCTACTAAGCCTGATTTACGAGATGAAAGGGCTGTTGTCGATCAACGACATCAAAGAGACGCTCCGGCCGCTGAATGAATCGGACGAGGCGTTCTCGCTCGAAGACTTTTACGACGCCTATCAAGCTCAGAAAGAACAGAACTTGCAGGCGTTCGAGACGCAAGCCGAGACGCTGCTCGCGAACGTGGAAGTGACTGAAACGAGTGAAATCCAACAGTCGCTCGCCATTGCCTCCGCCGTGCATATGAGCCACTTGTACCAACGGCTCGCCGAACGGTTGATCGACGAAAGTAAATAAAAATGTCCCCTAGACTCGTTTGGAGTCTAGGGGACATTTTGTCATTTTAGATGTTCGCGTTCGAAGCGCTCACCTTTGTTGTACATTTTAACGACGAGAAGTGGTGCTAAATAACTGATGGTCACAAGAATGAAAAGCGTCCACAAGAGATTATAATCTAACATTAGACGCTCATACGTGAACGACAAAAACAAAATGACGGTGATATGAACTAACGGGTGGAGGTTCCTGAGCAAGGCGTTGAGCACACTACTGATGAACACAGTCAAAATCACGAGCATGAACAAGAAAAACGCAATCAACAACCACATGTAGTCCATACGTCACCACCAAGTTAATTATTGATGTACTTCTCGAACACGTCACCGAAATCTTTCCGGTTCCATTCGTGATAGTGGCCTTGGAGCCAGTCGAACGATTGTTGCGACAAGTCTTTGAACGTCGTCGCGACGTTCGTGTCGCCTTGCCGGAGGCCGCTCAGAACTGACACGGAATGCGTGAGCGACGCGTTGGCGAACTCAAGCATTTTCCGGCCTTCACGCTGTTTATCGGCGATGGCGAGGAGTGATTTGTACAAGTCTTTGACGTGCTCGATTTGCTTTTTGTTCACGTCGATCGAGTATGGCTTATCGCCGATCGTGAACTTGATCTCGACGTCTAAGTCGACCGTGCCGGCCGTCTCGAACATGACGTGTTGGAGCGGATGTTGCGCGTACGGATAACGATACAAGACACGCTTCGAACTGATGGCGCTCGCGCCGTCGAGATGGATCATCGCGAGGTTCGTGAAGCAGTACTCATCCGATTTCGACTTGATCAAGAAGTAAATCTTCTCGTTGTCCTCATGTAAGACGTAATCGTCGGCATCGGCCTTGTCGAAGTCTTTCGGGTCGATGACTTCACCGATATCGCTAAAGCCTGTCAAATCAGAAGCTAGTTTTTTGAACATGTACAGTCTCTCCTCAGTAGTGGATTTTGTGCATTTCGACCGGGTCGGAACCGGTCCGCTCGTTCCGGTTGAGTCCGTCGATCGCTGCCATGTCTTCTTTCGTCAACGTGAAGTCGAATACCTGTATGTTTTCACGGATCCGACTCGGTGTGACCGATTTTGGGATGACGGCGACACCGTTTTGAAGATGCCAGCGCAAGATGACTTGGGCCGGGGACTTGCCGTACTTGCTCGCGATGTCGACGATCGTCGCATCCTCGAGCGCCTCACGACCTTTCATGAGCGGACTCCACGCTTGGATCTGGATGTCATAACGCTTGCAATACGCAATCAATTCTTTTTGGGACAAGTATGGGTGGATCTCAACTTGATTCACCGCCGGTACGATCGCGCACGATTGGATGATCTGTTCGAGGTGTTGAATCTCGAAGTTCGAGACGCCGATGGCCCGTACTTTGCCTTCCTCATACAATTGCTCGAGCGCTTTGTACGTCTCGACGAACTTACCGAAGCGCGGCATCGGCCAATGGATCAAGAACAAGTCGACATAGTCGAGGCCGAGTCGGTCGAGGCTGTCTTGAAACGCCTGGAGCGCCTCGTCGTAGCCGTGAAACTCGTTCCACAGCTTCGTCGTCACGAAGATGTCTTCGCGCGGGACGCTCGACTCGCGGATCGCCTGCCCGACGCTCTCTTCGTTCTGATAGATGGCGGCCGTGTCGATCAACCGGTAGCCGGCGTCGAGTGCCGCCTTGACCGTGTCGACCGTGACCGTCCCGTCTTCAACTTTGTACACGCCGAGACCGAGCATCGGCAGTTTCACATCATTATTGAGTGTTGTCCATTCCATAATTTGATTCCCTCCCTCTCACATCTAACGTTACCGAAAATCACGACAAAGTGAAAGTGAAACCTACAGCCGAATGCTTTCTCCGTGCGCCTTGACCACGATTTGATCGCGTTCGAGTTTGGCTGCGGCGACGAGGCGGTCATACGGCTCCTCGACCGGCTCGTATGATAAGACGAACGTGTCCCAGTGCATCGGGAAGAACCGTTTTGCTCCGCTCTGTTTGAACATCGTCCACGCTTGCTCCGGGGTGCAGTGCGCTTCCTGGAACGAGTCCGGTTGATACGCACCGATCGGGAAGAAGGCGAGGTCGATCGGTTCTTTGTTCGCGAGCCCGTTGAACGCTTCGGTGTACGCCGTGTCGCCGGCGAACAGCATACGGACGCCTTTATATTTCAAGACGTAGCCGTTATAGCCCATGTGTTTGTCCCACGGGAAGCGGTTGCCCCAATGCGCGACCGGGATCGCTTGGACGTTGAGTCCGTTCGCGAGTGTCAACTTGTCGTGGGGATGCATCTCGAGCGTCTGTAGGCTCGGATAGTGACGCAACAGTTTGCTCGTCCCCGGTGCCGAGATGACGACCGTGTCACGGGTGATGAGCCGCTTCAAACTTTTATGGTCGAAGTGGTCCATATGGGCGTGGCTGAGCAAGATGACGTCGACGTGACCGATCTCTTCGATCGAGAGGGCAGGGGCGGTATGCCGTTTCATGCCGAACGTGACGGGACCGACGTGGACACCGATCCGTTTTGAGAATACCGGGTCGGTCAAAATTTTGAGGCCGTACCAATGGATGAGCACGGTCGAGTGGCCAATCCACGTGGCGCTCACGCTCGTCTCGTCGAAAATGGACAAGTCCGGTTTGATCGGCGCCTCTTTAAAGTCAGGACGCGGTAACCGCTGTTTCAATCGTGTATAAAAGAACGTGCCGACGCTTGCCAAGACAGCGCTCGGGACGAGTAAGTTGCGTAATTTCATGTGAGTCACCTCGTTATATAGGATAGTTTCATCTTAACGCTGACGACTAAGACATGCATCCGCCCATAGGCGTAGAAACGATGGGAGATTGTGGGTTTATTGGTTGCGAATCCGCTTACATTTTGGTAAGGTGGCAGTAGATTAGGAAAGGAAGGTACCGCGTGCTATGAAAAAGTCACACTCACTCAACTGATGAAACGAATCATCACTGTTCGTCTGAACAGTCACGGGTGAAGTGTGTCCAATCTCAAGCTGTGGGGTGACCCTTTTTTTCCGCTTGACCGGAGATCTTCACACCATCGCTTTCTAGCGAATGGTGTTTTTTGTTTCATCGCGTATCGGACAAACAAGCGAGGTGAGACAACTATGTTATCTGTACATCAAGTCCGGTTCGACTACGACCAGCAACCGCTATTTGACAGCGTCTCGTTCGACGTGTCAACAGGCGAACGGGCCGTCTTGTTCGGCCAAAACGGGTCAGGGAAGACGACGTTGTTCAAATTGCTCGTCGGTGAACTCAGCCCTCAGGCCGGTCGAATCGAAGTAGCAGGGAAAGTCGGTGTCGTCGAACAGACCGTTTTTGTTGGGGAGGGGACGACGCTCGCGTACGTCATGAAAGGTGACGACGAACGGTTCCGTTTGTACGAAGAAGTCACATCGGGCGACACTGAGCGCGTGCTCGCGGTGTATGACGAGGCGATGGCGTGTGACGCTTTCGGACTCGAGGCCGAGGCGAACCAAGCGTTGAAACGAATCGGCATGGACGGAATGGGATTAAGACGGCTTTCTGACTTGAGCGGCGGCGAACAGACGCGGGCACAATTGGCCCGGCTCATGATGCGTCACGTCGACGTCGTCTTGCTCGACGAGCCGACGAATCATCTCGACGTCGACTCGATCGACTGGCTGACGCGCTGGGTGCGTGAGTTTCCGGGCACGGTGCTCGCCATCTCCCACGACCGCCAGTTCATCGATGACGTCGCAACGGTCATCCTTGAACTGAGTGACGGCGAGGTCGTCCGCTATCCGGGCAACTATAGCGCCTATAAGCAGCAAAAAGCCGAGGAACGGGTGCGTGACGAGCGGGCCCATGCGCGCTATGTGGCGCGCAAGTCGGAACTGCTCGATATGATCGCCCAGTACAAAGGCTGGCACTTGAAGGCGAAAGCGACGGCGAGCGTCCGCAGTCCTGGTGCTCAGAAAGGAGCGGCGAACCTTGCCGTCAAGATGAAAGCAAGGGAACGAAAACTCGATCAGCTCGAACAAGGGCGTCCCAACAAACCGAAAGACGCGGGGCGCGTTTCGGTCCGCTTCGAAGCGGACCCGCTTGAGGCGAAGACGTGGATCACGGTCGAGAACGTCGTGTTCGGGTATGACGAGCCGTTGTTCGAGCATCTTTCGTTCACGTTCAATCGGGGAGACCGCTTGTCGATCGTCGGACCGAACGGGAGTGGCAAGACGACGCTGTTGAAGCTGCTTTTAGGGCAGCTTGAGCCAAACGAGGGTGTTGTGCATCGCCATCCGAAACTGAAAATCGGCTACTTCTCACAGACGCTCGAGCGGTTGCCCGAGGATGGGACGCTGCTTGACGCACTATTATCCGCGAGCGACATTCCGGAGACGGAAGCGCGGACGCTCCTGGCCCATTTCTTGTTCCGTCGTGACGACGTCTATAAACCGATGCGTGAGGCGAGCATGGGCGAGAAGTGTCGGATCGCATTCCTCATCCTTTATTTCTCAGACGCAGACATGCTCGCGCTTGATGAACCGACGAACTATTTAGACGTCGCGACACGCGAACAGATCGAGGCGGCCTTATCGATCTACCGGGGCGGTCTCATCCTCATCTCGCACGACCGGACGTTCCATCAGCTGACGGACCGGACGATCGAGCTCGGCGAGACGGTGCGAATTTTAGAAGCCGGACAAGACACGCCCCCTATCGACGTCGAAGCGACGATTCAGACGCTCGAGGCGCTGACGAATGACGAACAAAAATTTGTTGACGAGGCAGGAAACGTGAAGCCGTTTGACGAATCGGAACAGATGAGACGAAACGAGTAGGAGTGGAGAATAATGAAGGAAGAAGTTCGGTCATCACGGGCCGCGTCAAGGAAACGAAAACGGTTGTTACGGTTAGCGACGGCGGTCTTGTTGATCGCTTCATTGATCGGTGTCATCGCGTTCGCGGCGTACATCGATTCGCAAAAGCAGACGGCACTGCCTGAGTCGGACAACATCTCGACGGAAGAAGTCGATAGCGGGACAGAGGCGGAACCTGAAGAGGAAGCGACTGAAGAAGAGCCGAGTGAGGACGTCGTCTACATCGCGACGCCGTACACGAAAGTGTATGCTGATGATCGTGTGACCGTTCTATATGAGGCGGATCTTGGAGACCGGTTCGAACGGCTCGAAGCCGTCAGTGGATTCGTCAAACTTCAGTTGAACGAGCGGACGACCGGATGGGTGACGGAAGCGCGTGTGGCCGAGGAAGCGACTAGCGTCTCGGACGATGAAGTGGAACAGGCGTGGCAAACGGTCGTGCCGACGGCTTCAGCGTCTGCCTTGGACTGGCTCGGTCAGGACGTGGCGACGGTCCGGTCGACACTCGGGGCACCGGCGTCCGTCCAGCGCGACCAAGTGAACGAGTACCACTTCTACAATGGCTTCTTTTTAATGGTGCGTGACCAACGAGTGAAAGCGATCGATTGGGACCGTCAGACGGCCGTGACGCCTGAACTTGAGGCGGCGAGCGCCCAAAGCGCGGGCAGTTGGTATGACGGGGAGACGCTTCAATTGAAGCTGTTCCCGTATAACGGGGTCATGCGGGTCCGAATTGAACAAAAGTAAATGCTGGCGTCGAGAGGGTGCATCCTGTCGGCGCTTCTTTTCTCCCCATCATTCAAACGAACGTTTGAATGATGGGGAGAAAAGGGATATAATGAAGGGAGAGAGGAGCGATGACGCATGGAACAACATGATCATGGCCACGAAGGCCACCACCACACAACGAATCAACGAGCATTATTGCTAGCATTTCTGTTGATCGTCACGTTCATGGTCGTCGAAGTCATCGGCGGTCTGTGGACGAACAGCCTCGCGCTCTTATCGGACGCGGGGCACATGCTCGGCGACGCGGCAGCGCTCGGGCTCAGTTTCTTGGCGGTCCGGTTCGGCGCCCGGAAGGCGACACCGAACCAGACGTTCGGGTACCGCCGCTTTGAGATTTTGGCGGCGTTCGTCAACGGATTGACGCTCCTTGTCATCTCAGGTTATATCATCATCGAGGCGTACAAGCGCTTGTTCGCGCCACCAGAGATTTTAAGCGGCGGCATGCTCGCCATCGCCGTCATCGGATTGCTCGTCAACGTGCTCGCGGCGTGGATCTTGATGCGTGGCGAGCGGGAGAACTTGAACGTCCGGAGCGCGCTCCTGCACGTGTTCGGAGACTTGCTCGGATCGGTCGGGGCCATCACGGCGGCGCTGCTCATTCTAATGTTCGGGTGGACGCTCGCTGATCCGATCGCCAGTATGTTCGTCGCGCTCCTCATCTTGGTGAGCGGGTACCGCGTGACTCGGGACGCCGTCCATATTTTGACGGAAGGGGCGCCTGACAAAGTCGACGTCGTGGCGATGCAGCGTGACCTTGCGACCGTCGAAGGCGTCAAAGAAGTGCATGACCTCCACGTCTGGTCGATCACGTCTGAGGAGTACGCCGTCACGTGCCACGTGTTGATCGATGAAGCGACAGATGATCAACGCGTGCTGCACGATGTGACGGAGCGGATGAAGCAGTACGGGTCGTTCGGTCGTTCGACCGTTCAAATCGAACGAGAGACGGCACACTGCGAGGAACGAACGATCTGGTAAACGCACGAGCGGTCCCTGACAAGAGTCGGGGACCGCTTTTGTTATGGTTTCAGGATGACTTTGACGCAGTCGTCTGCAAACATAAAATAGGGACTCACAAAGGAGTCCCGGTGCCCGCGATGTCGATGACGACGATCTCGGGTGGATTGAAGATACGCGGTACGCTGACTGTGTAGTTGAAGCCGCGGCCGATGATATGGGTAAACGAATCGTGTTCATACAGGCCGCCCGCATATTTTGGGAAGAAGCCTTGGTCAGGCGCGTAAAGCCCGTTCAACAGATAAGGGATACGGACCTGGCCGCCATGGGCGTGGCCTGACAAGACGAGGTCGAACGGAAGCTCGGCGTACGTCTCGACTTGTTCCGCCCGGTGGGACAAGAGCAGGCTGAACGTGTCGTCCGTTTCGACGTCGTCAAGTGCGGTCAAGACGTCTTGCTCCCAGTTCCCGTATATGTTTTCGGCGTACGTGCGAAGCGGGTCCTCGACGCCGCCGATGATGAGTTCGACTCCGTTGACCGTCACGGTCTCAGCTTCATTCTCGAGCACGATCACACCAAACGAACGAAACACGTCTTTGACGTCGTGCCGGACGAAATCACTTGATTCATCAATTTCATGGTTGCCGGTGACGAAATACATCGGGGCGATTCCTTGTAGCCCTTCGATCAGTTCGAAAGCGGCGTCTGGCGAGCGGTATCGATCGAGCAAATCACCGGGAAGCGCGATCAGATCAGGTTGCTGCTCACGAACTTTTTCAATCAGATTTTTTTGGTCTTCACCATACGAATAGCCGTGCAAATCCGAGAGGAGGATGACGCGTAACGATTGACCAGTTTCGAGCTTATCGGTCGTCAGCTCGTACTCTCTAATCGTCAGCCCGTTGTAAAGAGCGGCGAACAGAAAGACGACCACGATGGCGAACGTGATGTACTTTCGTTTTCCTTTTAGCATCGTGTCGCCTCCTCGGTCGGATGTTTGTCTCTTCATTCTACTCTGTTAATAGGTGTGGACGCAAAAAAAAGCCCACTCATATTTGAGCGGGCAGGGGATTAGGCGACGTTTGTCGTCAATTTGACGTCGACGTTGCCGCGTGTCGCTTTCGAATACGGGCACACTTGGTGCGCTGCTTCGACGAGACGCTCAGCAGTTGCTTGGTCGACACCTTTGATTTCGACTTCGAGCTCGACCGAGATGAAGAAACCTTCGTCGTTCTGGTTGAGTGTGACGTGGCCAGTGACGCTCGTGCCATCTGTCTTGACGCGCTCTTTACCGATGACGAGGTTCAACGCGCTGCCGAAGCAAGCTGCGTATCCGGCTGCGAACAATTGCTCAGGGTTCGTCGACTCTTCTGCTTGTTTCGCTCCTGGCATCGCGACGCTCAAGTCGATGACGCCGTCCGTAGATGTGACGCGACCTTCGCGGCCACCGAGAGCTGTTGCTGAAGCTGTGAATAATGGTTTCATAATTTAATTCCTCCGTTTCGTTTTTAACAATTAAGTTGTGCACAATTTAATTATAGGGCAGTCAAACAGATATTCAAGTGATATGCTTGACCTAAGACTTTAGCCGGAGGAATTTATATGAAAAGTTCGTTAACATTAGAGCATCAGATTTGCTTTCAGCTCTACACCGCCTCAAAAGAATTGACACGTTTGTATCGGCCGATCTTAGCGCCGCTCAAACTCACATACAGCCAGTATTTGGTCATGCTCGTTTTATGGGAAGAAGATCACATCGATTTGAAACAGCTCGGGGAACGGTTGACGCTTGATTCGGGCACGCTGTCACCGCTTATCAAACGATTGACCCAACTCGGATACGTGGAGAAAATCCGGGCGACCGATGATGAGCGCCGGGTGTTGGTGTCGCTCACTGCGTCGGGCAGCGCACTGCGTGAGCAGGCCGAGGACGTGCCGGTCAAAGTGAGTGGTATGCTAAATATAGACGAAGCGACTTATTTCGCTTATATGGAGATGCTCATCGATATCAAATCGCGTCTGCGTGAATTCGGTGAGCGACAGGGCTAGGTTCTCACGAAAGGAGACGATATGTTTCGTAAACTGTTTATTCTATTGATCGGGATTGGTCTATATACGGCTTGGAACTATGAGGTGCCGAACGTATCGGCGCCGACGAGCGTCCAGGTGAAGTCGACGGAAGTGGTGGAAGAGCGCGTCGCGACCGACGCTCCAAAGTTCGCGAGCCAATATGCCGATCACGACTGGTATTTGCTCGAGAAAAATGGCGACCGGACGCTTGAGCTCGTCGACGAGGATGGTGCCAAAAAAGGGCAATACCAATTCGAGTCGGGCAGTACGTTCGAAGGGCTCGTCCTTGATCAGACGACACGACAACAAGTCGAGAACATCGGCTTCGACGAAGTGAAGTCTTACGATAAAGGGTTGAAACGTTACTTGATCCCGGACGATCCTTCGTTCTCGGTCTATGCGATGAACGGCAATTACGTCACGATGTTCTTTGACCAACATGACGAAGACAAGCTGAAAGGCATTCTTTCGGTTGAACGGAGCGTCGAGGAGTCGAGCGCCGGTTATTATGGAGACGTCTCGGCCGAGAGCATCGTGTCCAACGAGACGCTCATGCGCATGCTCATGAACTGGGACCGTCAAAAGTTTGGTTTATCCGCACTCGCTGACTATGAGCCGCTGCTCCCGGTCGTCCGGGCCCATAGTGAGAACATGGCAGTGAACAACTTCTTCAGCCACACCGACCCCGAAGGACGCGACCCGTTCGAACGGATGAATGAGGCCGGACTTGCCTACTCGCTCGCCGGGGAGAACTTGGCGATGGGACAGATGAGCGTCTTTCACGCTCACTGGGGACTGATGAACTCGCTCGGCCACCGCGAGAACATCTTAAAGCGAGACTTCACGCACGCCTCGGTCGGTCTCGTTTATAATGAAGACAACAGTCCGTTCTATACGATCAACTTCATCACACCACGATAAAAGGATGGTCTACCCTAGAGGGGCGGACCATCCTTTTTAGCGGTCAGAGCAGGCGTTTCACCGCTCGCTCGATCTCGTCCGGTGTCGTCTGCGGTGAGAACCGTTCGATGACGTTGCCTTTCCGGTCGACGAGGAACTTCGTGAAGTTCCATTTGATCGCTTTCGAGCCGAGCAGGCCAGGTGCTTCTTTCGATAAGTATTGGAAGAGCGGGTGGGCGTCTTTGCCGTTGACGTCGACTTTCGAGAACATCGGGAACGTCACGCCGTAGTTCAATTGACAGAACTCGCTGATCTCTTCGTTCGAGCCCGGGTCTTGGTTGCCGAACTGGTTGCACGGGAAGCCAAGAATATGGAAACCTTGACCTTGATAGCGTTCAAATAGCTTTTCAAGGCCGTCTAATTGAGGTGTGAAGCCGCACTTGCTCGCCGTGTTGACGATCAAGAGGACGTCCCCCTCGTATTTGGATAAAGGCTGTAGCTTGCCGCTCATGTCGGCTGCTTCGTACTGATAGATCATCATCTGATTCCCCCTTTTTTATGTTCATTATAGCAAGCCGTTCGATCGCGAACGACTTTGAAGCGGTTGTACGCAATCAAATTGTCACGAAACGATGAGGTCGCTGTTACAATGAAATCAAACGGAACCCGTATAATGAATCGGTGTAGAAAGGAAAGGTGTTATGTACATATTGAAAAATGAATTCATTTGGATCGCGTTGATCCTGATCGGCTTGTTCGTCTCGAGTGCGACGCCGTACTCAGACCAAAGCATTGTCTCACCGCTCGATCGCTTCGATTGGACGTGGGCCGAACCAATCCTCTCGACTGTCGACTTCGACTACGCCGGCAGCCCGGTTTCGCTCGAAGACAAAGGAAGCGCCGGCTTGATCGAATTCCTCATTCGGAAAGCGGCACACTTCACGGTCTTCTTTGCCTTAGGTGCGTTGTTCGTCAAAGCCGTGTCGCGGACGAGACTGAACGCGTGGCTCGTGTTGTTGTTCGCTTGGGCGCTCGCGAACACGGTCGCCATCTTTGATGAGTTTCATCAGAGTCTGACCCCGGAACGCACCCCGCTCATTCAAGATGTCGTATTAGACAGCTTCGGCGCTTGTTGTGGCGTCCTGCTCTTCGGTGGCTATTATCTGTTCGTCAGAAAGCGTAACAAACACCAACGGAGAGGTTATGTATCGGTCAGGTAGATAAAAAAATAGTATAGGTCATTATTTGAAAAGCGCTTTCATAAAGCGTTTTTCTTTTTTACTAAATTCATATTTTGTGACAATTTGTTGATTGAGCCCGTTAAATACCCACGTTTTAGCGAGGATAAAACCTAAATCAGGTCAATGTAACGCGAATGAAATATAAGTGTAAAATAACTTTGGGTTTAGATTGCTATAATGAGTCACAGGGCGAGACGGATTCTCGCAAAACTATACAGAACTCATTCATCTATTATTCTATAGAAATTCACACGACTCAGCGGAGGTAAGCACATTGATTAACTTGAAGAAACTTGCAGCAACCGTCACTTTAGGCGCTCTTCTAATCAGCGGCACGACACCTGGTTTTGCAGCGTCACTTACAGACAAGCAAAAAAAGGTCCAACAGCAGCAACAAAAGAATAGCACTGAGCAGAGCAAAGCGAACTCTTCGATCCAATCACGCGAAAAAGCGATCAGCAAAGAGCAGCAAGAAATCAATAAGCTAGACGCTGAACTCCAAGACGTCATCAACGACGTCGCACAAAAGAAAGCTGAGATCCGTGCTACGCAAGAAAAAATTGCCGCGCTTGAAAAACAAATCAAGCAGTATGAAGCAAAAATGAAAGCACAAGAAGAACTTATGAAAGAGCGCATGGCAACGATGCAAAAGAACGGCGGCGGGTCGATCGACTGGGCTGAGTTCATCTTCGGATCAAAAGACTTCGGTGACTTGCTTACTCGTATGATCACAGCAGGTACGATTCAAGAGAACGACAAGCAGATTTTTGAAGAGTACCAGGCGACGAAAGAAAAGCTTGCGACAGCACAGGCTGAATTGAAAGCCGAGCGCGACGCTCTCGTTAAACAAAAGCAAGAACTTGAAGCACGTAAAACAGCACTCGATAAGAAAATGAAAGAGCGGGCGGCTAAAGTCAAGAAGCTCAACGCTGAGAAAATCAAGTTCGAATCGAAATTGATGAGTTTGAAAGAAATGGAATCAACGCTCCAAGCACAAGAAGCTTCAATCAAGGCAGAAATCGAAGCACAACGTCGTGCGGCTGAAGAAGCGAAACGTAAAGCGGCTGCGGAAGCGGCGGCAGCTGCAGCAGCAGCGAAACAACAAAAGCAACAAGGTTCGTCAAGCAAGCCGAGCGCGTCAGCGGCAACACCTGTAGCGGCGGCACCGGCAAGCGGCGGCATGTTCCAACGCCCTGCTAGCGGCCGTCTCACACAACCTTTTGGACCTGCAAGTGGTGTGAACGGTTATACGTTCCACAACGGTCTTGATATCGCGGCACCGGTCGGCACACCGATCTATGCAGCGCAAACAGGTACGGTCACGACGGCAGGATGGGGCGGCGCCTACGGGAACCACATCATCATCACGCACGTCTTGAACGGACAAGTTTGGACGACGGTCTACGCTCACTTGAGCTCGGTGTCGGTATCGGCTGGCCAACGTGTCTCGCAAGGTCAGAACATCGGCGGCATGGGTAGCACAGGTAACTCGACTGGTTCGCACTTGCACTTCGAGATTCACCGTGGCGGTTACTCGTACTCGTCTTCGAGCGCGGGCAGCACGGTCAACCCAGCTTCATTCTTCTAAACGTATACAAAAAGTGATCGACGAACGCGTCGATCACTTTTTTGTTGCCTTGTACGCGATGAAGGTCAAGAGAGCGGCGCCGATGACGCTCAGCAAGAGCGTGTCGAGATTCGGGTCGGCAAAGACGCTCATGCCACCGACGATCAGCATGTAGGCAACGATCGAGCCGACGAAGACGGTCGACACGACCGAACGGACTCGTTTCGGGATTTGCTTCCACCAGTTCCTCATAAAAATCGCCTCCACCTATTAGTATAGGGGAGGCGGGATGATTCATCTAGCGAGCCGGATCCACGAAGATTCCATGATCGGCCGGTAGCCGACTTCTTGATAAATCTTGTTTGACGTCGGGTTGGTCAAATCGGTGTAGAGCGTGCAGAACGATTTCGTTTCGAGCAATCGGCGACTGAGCACGGCGACGAGACTGCGAGCGTATCCGTTTCCGCGTTTCGCAGGAGCCGTGTAAACGAAAGACACCGTGATGCCATTCAACGTCGGGCGGGAGCGCTTTGCGCACGAAACGGGTATGCCGTCGACTTCCCAGATGAAGGCGTCATCGTTATCAATCATTGAAGTGACGACAGCGACCATTCTTTCGTCATGTGATGGTTCGAGTCCCGAGTCTTGTTCAAAGGCACGGTACCACGTCTCTAAAAGAGGCTGGTCGGACTTGGTCGCCTGGCGCATCGACCCGCCGGCCAGAACGATGTCGTTGACGCGGTCTAATCGATAGAGCCCTTGCGACATGAACGTCGACGCTGCTTCATCCGTCCGTTTCTCCCACATGGCACCGAACGTCTCGGCATGAACTTTTTCCGATACCCTTTCTGTATATGTATGAAAAACGGGCAAACCGTAAGGCTTACCCGTTGTCTAGCTCGTAACTCGTTAAGCGATGTCTTCGCGCGCTTTCGCGTCGTCGAGCAAGTTCGTGTTGCGTTTGAAGTAATGGACGATTTTGGCGATGGCGCCGTCACCTGTGACGTTCGTCGCCGTACCGAAGCTGTCTTGCGCCAAGTAGAGCGCGATGACGAGGCTTTGCATCGTCGCATCGAATCCGAGGATCGACCCGAACAATCCGAGTGATGCCATGACGGCCCCACCAGGAACACCTGGCGCCGCGATCATCGTCACGCCGAGGGCGAGGATGAACGGGAGGACGATCGCGTATGACATCGGCATGCCGTTCAAGTACATGAGGGCGACACCGACTGATGTGAGCGTGATCGTCGAGCCTGATAAGTGGATCGTCGCGCAGAGCGGGACGACGAAGTTGGCGACGCCTTCATCGACTTTGTTCAATTTTGCCTGACGAAGCGTGACCGGGATCGTCGCGGCTGACGACTGTGTGCCGATAGCTGTGAAGTAAGCTGGCATCATCGTCTTGAGCAGTTTGAACGGATTCTCTTTATTGAGCCCGCCTGCGATTGAATATTGAATCATGAGCATCGTCGCGTGAAGGACGATGATCGTGACGAAGACGAGCGAGAACACCGACAAAATCTCGGCAACTTGGCCGGCGTACGTCATGTTCATGAAAATTCCGGCGATGTGGATCGGCAAAAATGGAATGATGACTTTACTAATGAGTAGTTCGATAATATCGCGGAAGTCCATGGCGAGGTCGAGTGAGCGTTTGCTCTCGATCGCGGCGATCCCGATTCCGATGACGAACGCGAGAATGAGCGCCGTCATGACACCGAATACCGGTGGAATCTCAAACTCCATGAAACCTTTCAATAGTGCTTCTTCTGGGTTTTCAGCTGATGCCGTGCTGCGTGCTAAGATCTGTGGGAACAGGTTGCTCGTCGCGAAGTAGGCGAGTGTACCGGCAACGATCGTCGATAAGTAAGCAATCGCGGCCGTCAAGCCGACTAGTTTCCCGGCGCCTTTTCCAAGTTCCCCGATACCTGGAATGATGAAGGCGAGAATGATGAGCGGGATGGCGAAGCCTAAGAATTGTCCGAAGACCGTGTTGAACGTGACGAACGTCCGTACAATCCAGTTCTGGCTTTCTGGTACGATGCTACCGACTAATATCCCGAAAGCGATAGCGATGATGATACGGCCTAGAAGACCAATCCTTAATTTCAAATAAATCATCCTTTCTAAATGTTTGAATTGTTGCTATTTTCGCACATTTCCCTGCGTGTTGCCAGCCTATCTTCGAATTTTACTGAAGATTGACGTTTGACAACTTCTGAACAGGGTATCACAAAATGTTAGCGGGAAAAAGGAAGGGGTCTTCTCCTTTTCCTAATATACAAACGATGTTATGATTAATTTTGAACAGACGTAAAGGAGGGGTGACACGTGCAGGTACAACGAACAACGATTCACATTGCGGGGCAAGACTATACGATTGTTAGCGAGGAGTCAGCCGATCATGTGAGGGAAGTGGGCTTTCTCGTCGATAGTAAAATCCGCGAGATTCGTGAACAGTCCCCTCAGCTAGACGCTCGTCAGGCAGCGGTCCTCGCCGCCATCCAGATTGCGAGCGATCACGTCAAAACTAAACGAAATACGGGAGAATAAATCAATCCATGGTTACTTTACTTATACTGTTTTTCTTGTTTATCGGGATCATTAACGGCTTCCGCCGTGGAGCGATCCTCCAGCTCGGCCATTGGGTCGCGCTCATCATCAGTTTCTTTGTCGCCAACGCCTATTACCGGGATCTCGCCGAAGCGTTCAAGCTTTGGATTCCATATCCGTCACAACTTGACGGGACGTTACCGGGCGGTGTGCTCGACTTGAACTCACTGTCAGGCATCGAGATGATATTCTATAACGTTTTCTGGTTCGTCATCTTGTTCCTGATCACGAAGCTCGTCTTGCATCTCATCTTGTCGATGCTCGATTTCTTGACGGACTTGCCGATCTTGCGCCAATTGAAAGGCATCATCGGTGCCGTGCTCGGATTCTTCGAGTCATACGTCATCACGTTCTTCATCCTTTGGGTGATCGCGTTCGTCCCGATGGCGGGCGTCCAAAATGCGGTCGACAACTCGTCGCTCGCGACGTTCATCATCCAGGACACGCCATACCTATCTGACTGGTTCTCGAATAAGATGCTGTGACACGACAGGCCGGAATGCAAGCAAGCGCTTGTGTCTCGGTCTTTTCTGTATGAAAAAGGGGGAAATACGATGAATAAAGTTGAGGCGATGATGCTGTTAGAGAAAATCGCGCAATATATGGAGATCAAGGGTGAGAACCCGTTCAAGATCAACGCGTTTCGTAAAGCGGCGACGGCGCTCGAGAACACTGAGCTCGAACTCGACGACATTGATGACTTGACGACGATCTCAGGTATCGGTAAAGGAACGGCGGCCGTACTTGACGAGTGGCGCCAGACGGGACGGAGCGAGGTGCTCGAGTCACTCCAAGAAGAGATTCCGTACGGCTTGATGAAGCTACTCAAAATCCAAGGGCTCGGCGGCAAGAAACTGGCTCAGCTAAGAGGGGTCGGCGTCGTCGACCTCGAGTCGCTCATCCGTGTACTAGAAGACGGCACGGCGTCAGAATTGCCGCGCTTCGGCACGAAGAGCGTCGAGAAGTTGCTCGCAGCAGCACGGAACTTGGAATCCCGTCCGGAACGCCTGTCGTACGCGATGATGCGCCCGGTCGTAGAAGAGATCAACACGGTGTTAGAAGGCGAGGCGCTCGTCCTCCGGCATTCGGTCGGGGGCAGTTTCCGCCGGGCCGAGGAGACGTGCAAAGACTTGGACTTCATCATCGCGACCGAGGAGCCTGTCGCTTTGCGCGACAAACTGCTCGCGCTCCCGTTCGTCAATGAAGTCATCGCAGCCGGTGAGACGAAAGTGTCGCTCGTCTTAGAGCGCGAGGAGATGGTGTCGGTCGACTTCCGAATGGTCGAGCCCGGTGCTTTCGCGGCGACGCTCCACCACTTCACCGGCTCAAAAGACCATAACGTCCGCATGCGCCAACTCGCAAAAGCTAAGGGTGAGTCGATCTCCGAGTACGGGGTCGAGACCGCGGACGGCCTGTGGCAGCCGGAGACGGAAGCGGAGCTGTTCGAACGCTACGGCCTCCCGTTCATCCCGCCGGAGCTAAGAGAAGGGCACGCTGAGTTCGAGTACGACATCTCGAAGCTCGTCACGCTCGACGATATCAAGGCCGACGCGCATATGCACACGGTCTGGTCGGACGGGAAGTTGACGGTCGATGAGCTCGTCGCCGCGATGAAAGCGCGAGGTTACGAGTGGATCGCCATTACCGACCACGGCAAGTACATGTCGTTCGTCAATGGGTTGACCGAGGAACGATTAGAAGCGCAAGGGGAAGAGATCCTTGCCGCGGCGAAAAAACACGATATGCACGTCTTGCGCGGTGTCGAGATGGACATCCGCCCAGACGGGACGCTCGACTACGAGCCTGAGTTTTTAGCGACGCTCGACTACGTCGTCGCCTCGATCCATTCGAAGATGGACCAAGGTGTCGACGAGATCATGGCGCGGCTCGAGAACGCCTGCCGTTCTCCTTACGTCAACGTCATCGCCCATCCGACCGGACGCTTGATCGGACGCCGTGACGGCTACCCGATCGACGAGGAGCGCTTGATCGCCCTCGCGAAAGAGACAGGGACGGCGCTCGAACTGAACGCCAACCCGAACCGTCTCGATTTGACCGCCTCGACGCTGAAGAAAGCGAAGGCGGCCGGTGTCAAACTGATGGTCAACACCGACACCCACCACCCTGATATGATGGAAGATATGGCACTCGGCGTCTTGCACGCAAGAAAAGCCTATCTCGAACCGTCAGACATTATTAACTGCCTCACGTTCGAAGAAGCGACAGCGTTCTTCGACGCGAAGCGACAGAAAGGAACATGCTAGATGGATCACGCGTTACGCGTATTAGAATATGAAAAGTTACGTCAACAGCTCGCCGTGCATGCGGCCAGCTCGCTCGGGAAAAACCGGGCGCTCAACATGCAGCCCGACTACTCGTACGACCGGGTACTCGCCAACTTGAACGTCACGCGCGAGGCGACCGAGGTCGTCCGGCTCCGGGACCGTTTGCCGCTCGGCGGGCTCTCAGACGTCCGCGCCGAAGTGAAACGGGCCGCCATCGGCTCGGTGCTCTCGACGAGCGAACTGCTCGCCGTCGCCGCCGTCATGTACAGCGGCCGCCAAGTGAAAAACTTCTTTGAGAAGTTGCACGAGGACAACGAAGACATCCAAATCCCGCGCCTCGACGAATATGCCGAGCGCTTGACGAAGCTGATCGAGGTCGAGCAATCGATCCGTCACGCCATCGACGACCAGGGTACGGTCCAAGATTCGGCGAGCTCGCAACTGCGCGGTCTGCGGACGCAACTCCGCAGTTACGAAGGCAGTGTCCGCTCGCGGATCGACAACATCCTCCGCAACAACGCCAAGATGCTCTCAGACGCGATCGTCACGATCCGGAACGACCGCTTCGTCGTCCCGGTCAAGCAAGAGTATCGCCAAGCGTTCGGCGGGATCGTCCACGACCAGTCGGCGTCAGGGCAGACGCTCTTCATCGAGCCGCAAGCAATCGTCTCGATCAACAACGAGATCCAAGAAGTCCGCTTGAAAGAACGCTCGGAGATCGACCGCATCTTGACCGAACTGTCAAATCTCGTCGGCGGCGTAGCCGATTCCGTCGTGACAAACCTCGACGTCTTGGCCGAACTCGACTTCGTGTTCGCGAAAGTCGCGTACGGACATCAACTGAAAGCGACGGAGCCGAAGTTGAACGACGCCCGCGAGATCAAACTGAAGCAGGCGCGTCATCCGTTCATCCCGCAAGACGAGGTCGTCCCGATCACGGTCGAGCTCGGTGAAGACTTCACGTCGCTCGTCATCACCGGGCCGAACACGGGTGGTAAGACGGTCACGCTCAAGACGATCGGGTTACTGCAACTGATGGTCCAGTCAGGGCTCTACGTCCCGGCCGAGTTCGGTACAGAACTCTCGGTGTTCGACGCCGTCTACGCCGACATCGGTGACGAGCAGTCGATCGAGCAGAGCTTGTCGACGTTCAGCTCGCACATGACGAACATCGTCAGCATGCTCGACAAGGTCGACTTCATGTCGCTCGTCCTATTCGATGAGCTCGGTGCCGGGACCGATCCGCAAGAAGGGGCCGCGCTCGCCATCGCGATTCTCGATGAAGTGAAGCGGCGTGGGGCCCGCGTCGCGGCGACGACCCACTATTCTGAGTTGAAGGCGTACGCCTATAACCGGGACGGTGTCGTCAACGCCTCGATGGAGTTCGATATCGAGTCGCTCAGCCCGACGTATCGTTTGTTGATCGGTGTGCCGGGACGCTCGAACGCGTTCGAGATCAGCCGACGCCTCGGTCTGTCCGAACAAGTGATCGATAAGGCGCGGAGCCACGTCGGCACCGACGCCGAGTCGGTCGAATCGATGATCAACGAGCTCGAGTCGGCGAAACAACGCGCCGAGCAGCTCGAGCAAGAATTGATCATCAAACGTCACGACTTCGAACAAGAGCAAGCGGCGTTCGAGGCGAAGATGAGTGAATTCGAGACCGAACGCGACGTGATGTACGGCGAGGCCGAGGCACGTGCCGAGAAGGCCGTCGAGAAAGCGAAGCGAGAAGCGAACGAAGTCATCGACCGGTTGAAGAAGCTACGCGCAGAAGGCATCGTCAAAGAGCACGAGATCATCGCCGCGAAGAAACAGCTCGAATCGGCGAAACCGACGCTCCAAGATAAAAAGATCCAAAAAGTGAAACAAAAAGCGCAGCAAAAACGTACGTTCAGTAAAGGCGAAGAAGTGAAAGTGACGACGTTCAACCAAAAAGGGTATATCGTGAACCAGATCAACGACAACGAGTACAACGTCCAAGTCGGGATCATGAAAGTGAACGTCAAAGCGGACGACCTTCAAAAAGTCGGACCATCGAAAGAACAAGGACTCCAGTCGAAAGGCAGCTCGCTGAAGCGCCAGAGCTCGACGAAGTCGGAGCTCGATCTTCGCGGTGTCCGGGTCGAAGAGGGACTCTCGCGCCTAGACAAATATATCGACGAGGCGCTCGTGTCCGGATACGACAACGTCCGCATCATCCACGGGCTCGGTACGGGCGCGATGCGACAAGCGACGCAAGAGTATTTGAAAGGACATCGTCACGTGAAGAGTCAGCGCCCGGGTGGTATGGGTGAAGGTGGACTCGGGGTCACGGTCGTCGAATTGAAGTGAGGGACGCATGATGATGGGGAACGTAACGTTTGGCGTGATGCTCGAATCGCTCGGCCTGTACACGATCGCCGGACTGATGATCGTCGTCGGGCTCGCCATCTTCGAGATGACGACGCCGTACAGTAACTGGCGCGAGGTTCAAAAAGGGAATATCGCCGTCGCGCTCGCGACCGGAGGCAAGGTCGTCGGCCTGGCCAACATCTTCCGTGTCGTCGAGAGCCATCACGAGCGGATGATCGACGTGTTGGTCGGGGGGAGCTTCGGCTTCTTCTTACTGCTCGTCACGTATTGGTTGTTTGAATTTTTGACGCCGTCGCTCAAAGTGAACGAGGAGATCGGGAAAGGCAATATCGCGGTCGGCTTGCTCGCGTTCATGCTCTCAATCGGGGTCTCGCTCGTCGTCGGCGCGGCGTTGGTGAGGTGAAGACATGGTATACGAACGATTGGCAAAGATTCTCTTTATCGGGGCCGGACTGTTTTTAGTGGCAGCGGTGCTATGGTTTGTCTTTTATTGAGTGAAGGAGTGGAGTGTCCTACAGGGCACTCTATTTTTTTGATTTCGGATACCTTTAATATAAAACGTCTAGGTGAAAGGAAATTCTTTTACAATTTATACATAAAACGCTTTATACTAAAACTAGAATTTGGAATGAGATATATATGAAGGTCATATATTAATCGTGAATGAAAAGATGAGGTGTAGACGATGTCGAACGGGTCAGAAGTGTTTGAGGTGTTGATGACGAACGCGGTGAAACTACCAGGGGTGAAAGTCGACCGCAAAGAGTTTTTAGATCAAAGTTTTAGTAGACATGTCCCAGCAAGTCAGTTGGCGGAGATTATGGAGAAAGGACCGATTGGAGCGAACGTTCCACTCGCGCTTATTAAAAAAATCGCGAAACGGAATATTGCTAACCAAACGATGAAGAGTTCGAGTGCGTCTTTCGCGGCGGGATTGCCTGGGGGGATCGGACTGGCTGCGACGATTCCTGCGGATACGGCACAGTTTTTTGGATTTTCGCTCCGCCTGGCGCAGGAAACAGGATACTTATACGGCTACGATGACTTTTGGGAGAATGGAGAACTTGACGTCGATCGAGTAAACGGGGACTTGGTCTTGTTCTTGGGCGTCATGTTCGGTGTCGGAGGCGCGACAGCCACGATTAAGGCGCTGTCCGCTCAACTGTCGAAACAGGCCTTGAAACAACTGCCGAAGAAAGCGTTGACGAAAACGGTATATTTTCCAATCATTAAAAAGATGTCAGCGATGATTGGTTTCAAGATGACGAAAGATACGTTCGCAAAAGGCGTGTCGAAGATGATCCCACTCGCAGGAGGTGTCATTTCGGGAGGACTCACCTTCTCTTCGATGACAAAGATGGGAAACCGTCTCCTGCATGCGCTTGAAGACAGCGTGAATATGACAGAAGAAGAACTAGTCGAGAGCTTTGCAGAAATGAAGCGAGAGCATTTTGACATCATCGAGGCTGAATTTGTGGAAATCGAGGCAGTTTTGCGCGAAGAAGGAATCTAATCAAAGGACGAGCGACGTGTGTGAACGTCGCTTTTTGTGAAAGCGGGGGAAACGTGTGGCAATCGATTTGGATTTTTTAATGTCGACTGAAGACTACGTGCTCGATACGGAGTCGTTTCAGATGAAGGGCGTCACCTATTATCCGCTCGAGTGGACGTTTTTTGGGGCGCCGGATACGACGATGATTTTAACGGACGATGCCGACCGCGACCGCATTCTGATCCGTTTCGAGCAGTATGCGCTCTTCCTCGGGACGCTAGAAGAGCACGGGATGCCAGAAGATGGTCTCGCGAACAGGCATCCGATTGTGAAACTGAAGACATCCCGCTTCAGTGCGTTCGCCGCCGAACAGATGAAGACGGAACGGGTCAACACGGACCGAGGCGAGCTTTCCCATTACGTGATTCGGACGTTCGAGCAGGAGTTTCATGTGTTGGCCTACGAAGAGCCGACGGTGCTCGACTTAGGGAAAGTCGGGGACACCGGTGTCGTCGTGACAGAAGTCGACGAGGTGGATGAATTTTGAGACAAGACTATGCCGAGCGGGTAAAGAAGAGAGTAGGCAAGGCATTATGGGATGAAACGGAGGAGACGACATGAAATCGTACGAGATCGAATTCCACATGATCAATGATGAGGTGTTGACGCAAGTCGTCGAGGCAGATAGTCGCTATGCGGCACTTGAAGCCATCTATCAGTCGTTCCGGCATGCGTCGGATGGCTTCGTTCAATTCGAGGACGAATGGATTATTTTCCTCGATCATGTCGTGTATGTGAAGGCGTTTGAGATTGTGGAGTAGGAGGCAGCTATGGTGAAACATAATAAGTTGGTCCGAGACCGTGTACCTGAACTGATTCGTGCGGACGGAAAACGAGTCATCGTCAAACAGTTGAATCAAGCCGAGCACTTTGAACAGGCACGCCTGAAGCTATATGAAGAACTGAAAGAGTATGAAGAGACGAATATCGATGAGGAATGTCTTGAAGAGCTAGCGGATATTCTTGAGCTCGCTTATGAGCTCGGTAAAATGCATGGGGCTTCGTTTGATGAGATGAATGCGATTCGTGCCGAGAAGCGGGAGCGGAAAGGTGGATTTGAGAAGGGGCTGTATTTGGAGGAAGTTCTGGAATGACAAAAAATCACGCATCCGAAAAAGGATGCGTGATTTTTTAATTCATTGGCGGGACTTTAAGATGATGATGCTCTTGGTTACTTAATTCCTCGGCATTTATTTTATATTGTCCTACCGCCAAACAATGTGCTTTCTTTAGACCTCTTAGATCTTCAAGTGAGACTGCGCCAATACGATTAGCAATCACTTTTAATTCGCTGTCAGCTGGTGCAAAGTAAATCTTTGTAGCGGCATTATCCAAAATCGCAAGTTCTTCTTTATCGAAGTTGCTGAACGATTGTGTGGCGAACCAAGCCGACCAACCGAACTTCCGACCTTCTCTTAAGATTTTCTCAGATGGAGAACCTTTACGGAAAGATAGGTTCTGCGCTTCATCCAAGATGACCGGCATCGGTCGGCTTTCTGAACCAGATAAAGAATAATACCATAAATCCCAAAGAATAAACTCTGCTAGTAATTTTTTGATTTCATCTTGGTCATATCCCTCAAGTTGGATGACCGTCACTCCGTTGTTGTTGTCAAAAATCTTACTCCAATCGTTGTCCGATTCATAATCAAATGGATCCATATCGACCATTTGGGTGAGGCGGCTGATTACAGATTGGACTGTAGATTTTGAGGAAGTCTCGAGACTTTCTAACTCTTCGATGAGCAATTCCATTCGCATTTCTTCCCCATACTTCTCAATCCCGTTTTTCGTCGCCATATAAATGGCGTTTTTTTGTTGATCTCCTAAACCTCTGTAGACGGATGCGAATACGGCTGCCACTCTTGTGGCGACGGAAGTAATCTTTTCAGGTTCTTTCCGTCCGCTAATTTCTTTTTCCCGTCTCTTGAATGGGTTCAATGGGAATGACTCGTGGTATACGATGCGTTCTGTCAGTTTTGACCCCATACGATTTATAAATGTTTCATCAAGTTGTCCTAAAGTATAACTGTTTGAGTAGTCGATGACCAAAGCGGATTGATTCTGTTCAACCAATTGCAAGAGTAGGGACTGGACGAAGTACGTTTTTCCTTGACCGGATCGACCACCAATCAACAGATGTCTGTTTGACAAGCGCGAATGCCCATACTCCCAGTAGTAGTTTTTATTAAACTCGCTACCTAATAACAATCTGATAGCATTAAAACTATTTCCTGTAGGTGTGACAGGATTGATTGATGGAATCACTGGTTGAGGTTCTGTTGATTTTTTGCCGTTATCTGTCGAAACTTTTACAGCGACTTTTGCTCTATCTGTTTCGTCACTAACTTCTTTCGCGATTCGAAGTCTAGGCGTATGAGAAGAGGTCGCTTCATTTTTGATAGTAGACGTACTGCCTTTTTCTTTTTGTTTTGCATTAAGCGAGTCTAATGATTCTGTTAACACTTCATATCCATATTGTTCAGGTAATTCGAGAATAACGACCCCTTGGTTTCTCGAATGGCGAACAGAGTCCGAAGACTTCTTGAATGAAACGAGAACGCCATTTCCGAATTTCGCACGTTTCTCGTCGACAATTTCAAAATCATCGTTCATCAATCGGTCAATCAATGAAGCATCTAACCGATAGTCTTTGCTTGGCCAGATATCATTTTCCTGCATTTTTTGTGCGTTGTTGATAAAGAGTCTCGCAAAATAGTTGCGTAGGAATTTCGCATCAAACGTCATTAAGTCGAGCAAATGATCGTTTAAGCGAGCCTTCAGCTCTGAGATTTGTGAGATACCTTTTGTGATGACCGAGTTATCGTTCAATCCGATTTTCACTTCGACCGGGAAGAAGTGCACTTTCAAATCTGATTGATTGATTTCAAGACCAATCATCAACAAATCATCGCTACAGTTGCCTCTCCGTCCGATAGTCTTACCTGAAAATAATCCAGCTCGCTTACTCAATTTCACATTACCGGTTACTCGAACAACTTCTTCCATAGAGATTGGTACCCAGATTGTATTGTCTTCATTGAACAGTAACAGCGTTTCTTTAATCGCTGAAACAATGCTCATCTTTTCGCGCTTGTCGTACCCTCTCCCTTGAACAGCACGAAGTAACCATTCACCATTAAACGTATTGAAGGCTCGAATTGTTTCCTCGATTTGATTTTGAGTAGAGGTGACGCCTTGAGAACTGATGAATTCTTGGATGACATTGAAATATTGATCCGATTTGTCAGTAACAGTGATTGCGTCATATCCGTTCGTAGACGAATACTGATCACTATAATGAATGATAATCAAATTGTCGGAAGACGACTTGAAGAAATCAAGCCCGACCGGCGGATCGATGAAGGTTACCCAATGAGAAGAACCGTAGATTTTTTCAAGCGCACCTTTATCAGCTACATCAATATGCATCGTCAACGAAACATTTTTCATGTATGAACTATGTCCGCCATCTTTCATGTTTGCTGTCAGTTCATTGTAATGATAGCCGAATCGTGTCATGAGACTTCGAGTAACGTCAGCTCCTGCAGTACCAAAGCCAACACGGTACCCGGTTTCATTGCTTTGGACTGAAGAAACGGTAGTAAACAGCCCGTCTAAATTCATGCTGCTGGCCAACTCACTCATTGGTTGACTAACGACCCGAGATTCGTTCCCCATCTTATAGAATGAGATATGGGCATAATGTACAGGGGCATCAAAATTTAACTTGCGATACAGGATAGACTGCTGGAGTAGATGCAATACTTCGTCTGGCTCAAATTCATGAATAGACAGATCAATCCCGAATTCGTCTTTGAATTGTTCGCCCGTTTCGATATCGTTCAATTTATCAAACGCACTCAAACCAGAAGCGTCTGGAATGTACAATGATACTTCTAATGACTTGACCGCATCCAGGGTCCCTTTAGAAGAAATTTGTTGTTTGAACCATGAAATAATTCCTTTTAAAATTTCGTCGTCGTTTGTTACGTTGATGACATTCACACAGAGTGGAGCGGAGTTCTGAATCGAGAACAAATAATCATAATGTTCAGTGAAGTGATTCATTTTATCTTCGACCACTTTTGCTAAATAAGAATTGGTTTCACCTACACTTACACGTTCTCGCAATGTGTATTCATGCCACTCTGGCAAAGGAGATTGATCTGTCGGTTTAAGAAGCATTTCATGCATATTAAATGCATATGGCACGGTGTAGCTTGCTTTCAATTTCTTTAAGATGTTCGAATCAATGTCTTCAGACCCTAAAGCTTCGTTCACTTGCCATTGGTATGCGATGTTCAGAGGAGAAAATGGCGTCAATAACAAGCCGTCGATCGTCTCGATTTGTCCTAAACGATATAAGTTTCGTTGTTGAATGGTCATCAGTGCCTGAGAAGGGATGTTCTCAATTTCAGTCAAATACTCGTTCACAAATGTATAAGCCGCAGCTTGTACCTCGGCATCATAGTACAACAATGAAGGAATTGTGCCTTTGTTTTTGACCGTATTTAAAAATCCGTTATAACTTTGCTCAACAGAAGTAGGAATATCTAGATGGATGTTTTCAAAAGAATCATCAGATAATTGTTTTCCATACCGTACGTGATCATCCAACCACTCCTGCTCCATTTTGAAATAGTTTCTGTCAACGGAACGCGTTGAATAGGTACGTTGACCGTTATGGATTGTTTTAAAGTCTGAATCAATCAAAAATGATGTTTCGTCTTTTCGTTTTCTCGTCCAAATGCTAAGTCCGTCTAAGGGCGTGGTTTTTAACATATCATCTTTAATAGAAAGAGGAATTTCGACGTCATTTAACATGATCGAGAATCGAATGCGTGACTCTCCTTCGTCTAAAACATTAAGCGGGAGATTGATTACATCATGTTGATCAACCTCTAACGCCTCAGGGGAGTCAATGGTGACTTCAAGGCTATCCCCCGTACCATCGCCAAGTTCTATCACATTGTGACCATCTAGAATCAAGCGGATAGCTTGCTGACTTTTAGATGTTGTATCAACCAAGTATCTTGTTTGATACGGTGTCAAAAATTCAGGTGTCAATGGTACTACAGCGATATTGAATAAATACGTGGTAGATGACTGACCTTCATGTTTATACCGGACTTTTGAAAAAGTGACTTGATTTGAATCGACTTCCACTGAAGTGATGAGTGAATAACCTGAACTTGTCGTATTCTTCGAACTCTTGTTGTCTAAAAATTGTTTTGATGTATAGCGGTCAAATGGGAGATGAATCTGAATATCATTAGCATTTTCTGGAGCAAAGAGGATAATATGCCAAGTACGCTGACCGGATTTTGTTTCAGATTGCGGCCGTCTCCAAAAATAATGCCCTGAAACTAATGAGCCGCTCACTTTAGCTGTCATTTTTTCCGAAACAAATTGAATGTCTCGATTCGATTTTGCTTTTTCCTCCCACTTTTTCAAGACATCATAATCCGTTTGTTGCCACGTATCTTCTTTTAATTTAGAGGCCCCGTTATCAAATCGTTCTTCTAATTTTTCGCGCGAGTTACCTAATGTGAAATATCGCTCGACATCTTCGAACAGTTCATGGTTCTCTGATAAACGATTTTCGATTTGTTTATTAACTTTTTTCCAAGTAGAAGAACCGTATTTTTGTTCATCTCGTTCTCGGATGAGTGAAGATAGCTCTCCATCTTGAAAATATTGTAACGATGTATAATCTTCCATCGCTAAAGCGTCTTTATGAAGAAGGCCTAAAATATCAATGAAATCTAAGAATGAGCCATTCGTAATTTGTTTTTGATGATTGTGACGCTTTAAATAGTCTGAAACAATCATCTGTTCAGATTTTGATAATTGACTGCTGGCCAATTGGTTATCTAAATGTTGAATGATTTTACTGATATGCAATGGACGTCCTTCAGAAGTTAAGTCGATACTACCTCCACGAATGGAGTCATTTAAATTATCAGTCAAGACTAAGAGAGAAGTATTCGCCCATTTGCCAATCTGTTCACTCATCTCATTTCTTAACGTGACAAGGAAATCAATATCTGTATCGAAAGAGCTTGCCACGACTAATTTTCCAGATGAGAAGTTTAACGAAGTCGTGACATAGTCCTCGTTCCCGAATGGGTGTTTGTACGTAAATATGTTTGCGACGTTTAATGCTGATAATGCGTCATACATCTCTTTGACATCTTGTTTCGACGGAAGATAGACGTAGTAACGATCCGTTCTTTTTTGCTTAATTTCGTTATCGAAGAAATCGAGCAATTGTTGCGTGATGAACTTATAAAATTGATTTGACATACTGTGCATCCCCACTATCGCTTTTCTTTTCAAGGTAATTCAATTTGTCCAGTAACCCGACAATTTCTTCTTTTGAATGGTGATCGAAGAATAATCCTCTTGCTTCAAGTTCGTGCCAAAGTTTGTTCAATTCAATCTTTTCTTGTTTGATTGAGCAAGCTACTAATGCCAAAAGTTGTTCCTGATTGATGGCGAGTAATGAACCTAATGATCCGCCATGCTTCTTATAAAACTTCAAAACAAAGGCCTCAAGAGCTGCCGGATATCGAGATTTTAGCTCTTTATTCAATCCAACCGACACGGATTCAGCCAAGTCTCTGAATGCCTCGTCCAACGTTTTTGCGGAAGTGTATTTTGGTGTTTCGATTGCCTTGTATTTCGTATAAAAATTGTTCATCCAATCATAAAGTGATTGAACATAAGTATTTAAAGCTTCCTCGCCGTTTGACACCAATATTTCATTGAGGTGATGATAATATAGATTTTTTTTCGTTTGAAAAGCAGGTGTCTGACAAACGATATTTAATGCATGTTCATGTTTATAAAAGTCCTTTGCCTGTTCTTTTAACAATTTGTACCCATTCGTGTAACTGGTTCTCCAACGTGCCCCTTTTTCCCACTCCATCAAAAAGAAGAGCGGTATCATTTGTTCATGATCAAATTTAGTGAAGCGATTCGTTTGAAGAACCGTTTGAGAAATCATGATAAATGTATAGTGTACTAACAAGTGATTTAAGTTATCTAAAAAGAATTTTGGATTTTTAGATAGGTGAATCAAATCTTGTTTGAACTGTTCCTGTATATTCGGAAACAGACAAGAGTATGGACTTGTGAACGAACTTTCCTTTGAAAACTGGGTACTACGGAAAATTTGAGTCAATAAATCATTGTTGTCGTCATCAGTGAAGAGTGGTGAAAGTTCATCTTCGTTTCCTTCAATGAGGGTCCCATATACGTAGTTAATAAAATCAATCTGTCCGTTTCTTTCTTTTTTCTCACTTAACGTCAAAAGTGGTAATTGTGAAAGCCTTGAAACATCTGTTTCCTCAACTTTGCGTTGCTGACTCTGTAAAAAATGTTTGAACCATTCATTTGTTTCAGGTGAGTCGAACTTGCCGATAGACATAATCTGATTCATGTCCGTGCTGTTTTCTTCAGGAATAATAGGCTCATTGGAGAGTAGTCTTGCAAGTCCTCCGGTTATTGGCCAAAACCCGTTTTCAAACTTTGAGCGCTCAGGTTCACGAGTAGGTAAAGGTAAAACATACGTATCTTTACGTCGAGCATATCGATAACCTTTATTCTGAACTAAGAATGATTCAAGTCGTGACCAGTCTAGTGAATAGTCATTTAAATGTTGAACGTTAGTCATATTACTGTTTCACCTTCCTTACTTCAAACTTAGATTTGCTAAATTTCGGCTTAGTCAGTTCAACCATCGATCCATCATGTGTCGATACCAATAGAATCGATTTTGATTTATCAGTATATCGAATGAGTTCATCATAAAAATCGATAAATTGAACCGCGTCGCGCAAATCATTTCGGTTTGGACGATATCCGTCTTGTATTTTTACTAACAGACTATAGAGTTTATAGTCGAGATCGAATAAAATTTCTTTTCCGCCTACTTCAAAACCGATTCGAATAAATGGGCTAAAACGATAAAAATCTGAGTCTTTGTTTTCTGCACTTGCGAATAGACGTTCGTCTACAATCTCCTCAGCCTGAAACGGGTAGGCGACTCTATAATCATTATTCGCACCGTCGATATATAAATAATTTTCTCGTGGAGACCCGCGCCATAAGTAAATGACTTCTCGAATCAATTCAAATAATGATTCGATACTCTCTCCGTCACCGAGATAGTACGCCTTTAAATATTTCAAGAAATCTAGATAAGTGCGATCGGTTTCTTGTGGGTTCAATAGTGAATAACTTCGAATGAGGAACGACCCGAGTGCATTCATAGTATCTGTATTCTCCGGTGCATGATGAATGAATCGATAGATTTCTGCCATGTCACCTAAAGCATTTTTCGCAATATCTTGAGGCTGCTGTGCCAATACATATTTTGTAATCAATTGATCGAAGAAGTCGGTGCGGAACGAAACTGGATCAATTCGATGTAAAGCATTCAATATGATTGAACGATCCGGGTGACCAAAAATAAGGTTTGGGAGAGCTGCGTTCGGTTTATTTGGTTCAAGGCTTAAGTTTGATGGTGCAAGAATATCAAAAATGAAATTATAGAATGCTCGCGTTGAGATAATTAACTTTTCTTTCACCATTGTTTGGATGACGACATTTTCAACCGATTCTCTGACAGCTAAATTCGATAGAAAATCGTAATTGTCATGAATAATAGATTGGATGCCATTATTGACGTCTTCACAGTAAGCATCATAGAACGGATTGTCGTTCGACGTTAGGACCACTTTTTCTAAAATCTTCGAGAAGAACAAAGACTCGGCACCGTTTGTTCCTAAGCTATAAGTTTGGAAGCCGGCTATATTTAATAAGTGGAGTGACTTATCTGAATAGACAATGTGTTCTCCGTTTCCGAAAATGTCCGAGTCATCAATGAAGTTTCTGAGTGATTCGTATCGGTTTTCAGACGCTGCAAAGTTATAGAAGTTATGAAGAACTCCTAGGTTGATAGCAATCAGCAAATGTTTAGTTTCAGAATCCTGTTTATAAAAAGAAGATAGTACACTATCTAATGTTTCGATTGAGTTTTTTGATGGATCAAATGACTCGGTCGAATCGTTATGAATCCTGAAATCTTTGACCAAATGAGAATGTTTTTCTTTGATGTAGGCCAGTAAGTGACTCTTCCCATCTCCGACACTACCACTTAGCAAAATTAGTTGTGGTGTGGATTCATTGTCAATCGCCTCTAATGTTTCAATGAGAGAGTATTGAATCGGGCGATCGATATGCATATACTCCCGAAACTCCCCAAAGCTATCTGCATTGACGACCGATTCTTTCGAAGAAGATTGCAGCATACGCAGTTTATCTAGCAATTTGCTAGTTGTAGCGTCTCCATTAATATCTATAGAACTAACAATATCCTCGGTGACTGTATCTTTTTGGGCCAGGGGATTTTCGGTAGTGAATGAATCGTTTACGTTATCCTCTACAGTTGTTTCTTCAGGGATTGTTTCTTTGATTTCTTGAGTAGGTGGTTCTGAGAATGTAATGGGCTTTACTCTATGCTCTTTAGAGTCATCCAGTATTTCTTCTTTTGTGAAGACATCGCTGTCATAAAGTCCGGATGAATTCTCCGTCTCGTTGAGATATACTTCGCCTAAAGAGATCAATTTTTCAAAAGCTTCTAGAGTCTCAATTTTTAAAAGGTTACGCTTTGTATATAAGTCACTTAACTCTATGTAACGGTGAGCCCATTTTAACTCTTTCATCGATGCGTTTAGTTCGACCTTTAGTTTTTGCCAACCAAACTTGATGACGTGACGATCAAAGTATCGTTCAGATAGAGCTGGGCGCTTAGTGTTCTTTGCAAGCATATACATACGTTTTAAAGTTAAAGATTGGAAAATGCCGTCTAAGTAAACCATAGCCTCTGTAGGTGAATCAATCATCCACTTGTTGAATTCCTCATAAGTAAACTTTGTATCTTCCTCAGGAACTAGGTTCGTAACTAAAAAAGACCAGATTTTTTGGGTGTTCATTGTTAATCCCTTTCCTGTATGATGAATTATAAAATTAAGTGCAACACCCCAAAGTGAACACAAAAAAGCCCATAGCGACGGCCTCGTGTAGAATGAAGTTACCACACAAACATTCAGACGGAGGAATCGCTATGAGCTACACCCATC